>NZ_KZ454869.1:0-243327 GCF_002792415.1 Marinomonas sp. BSi20584 | reverse complement strand
GTGAGAGTAGGTCGTTATCAAGATTTAATTAGAGAAACCCTATCTTGCTAAGCAGGGTAGGGTTTTTTCGTTATAGGGAATCACCATCGCCGATGGTAGTGTGGGGCTTTCTATAACAGACAAGCATGTGAGAGTAGGTCGTTATCAAGATTTAATTAAGAAGGCCCTGATAGTTAATGCTGTCAGGGCTTTTTTTCGTCTTTAGAAAAGTCATAAAATAACAATGGGGTAGTAAACCTCAATGAAAATGGGAATAAACTAAAATTTCTTGATGATCATAGGGGCATTGAACCACCAGACTCAACCTCGAACTCAGAGGTGACTCTTTACACGCTACAGGCGCCCGCCATCTCCTACGGTAGTCCCGCAAGGAGATAAAAAGTCACCAAGATTTAATTATTAGATAGCCAATAGGGCATATCTAACGATGCTAGAAAGCTTTCTGCATCTGACCCCTGTAAGAGGGCTAGTGTAGATATAATTCCTGCATTGATACAGGTAGGGGCTGCTACCGTCACACTTCTAGGTGCGTCTATCATAGCCAATCCGGTGATCGGGTTTAAAACGTGAGAATAGCGAATACCGTCTTTGAGCAGAAAGCGTCGGCTATCACCTGATGTGGCAAGGGCTCCTGATGAGAGGGCGACAATGTGTTTTGCTTTTTCTTGATCGTTAATCGATTCGATACCTACCTTCCAGCTTTCGCCGTTTAATCTTCTACCATTGCAGGCAAGATCGCCGCCACAATTGATTAGAAAGGCTGCGGATGTTTTTGATAAAATTATTCGACAGATACTAAGCATTTTATCAACAGCATATTCTTTCCCAATACCTCCAAAATCTAGCTCCATGCCTGAAGGGAGCTTTAATTCTGTTGGGTTATTTGGGCTCCAACTTAACTTTGCCCAACCAACGTTGGTTAATAGTTCATTAATTACGCTTTGTTGAGGTAGGTTGTCGCTACCATCAAATTTCCAAGCTTTTCTTAGAATACCGGATGTTATGTCAAATAGCCCTTCTGACGCGTGGTAAGCGTGATTAGCGAAAACCATTAATTGAGCGGTTTCTTGGTCCAATATTTGAGTTATGTCTGTTTTTGAATGTATTTTGGAAAATGTATTGTTTGCTTGATAACGGCTAAATTTGTGTTCAATTCGCCATGCTTCGATAATGGCTTTTTTCGCGGCGTTCTTAGCGAGCTGTGTTTGTTCACATTCAATCAGTATTGCACAGTTGCTTGCCATGCATTCGAATTGGATTTTATAGCTGTGTTTATTTTCTTGCCACAAGCTAGGATTCGGATGATTCGATGGGTTAAACGATGAATCTATAATTAATGCTTCAATAAACTTCATGGCGTCCCTGTAGATGAAAATCCTCTACTGCTGAGAGTAGAGGATTTATGATTCTAAAACTTATATCCTACGATCAACATAGCTGCGTCTAAACTTGGATAAAGTTCCTGAGATGTCAACTTTCCATAGCCTTTATCACCAGAGCTTTCTTGATGATAAACAGAGAATCGAGTGTAGAACTCGGTTTCATCAGCAAATTTATAACCGTATTTTAATCCAAGGGTATAGGTATCTAGATCCCCTAAACGGTAATCTGCACTGGCAAAATCAGCATTTGTATAATCACTAGAGTTTAAATATCGATGATAAAAGTCTGCTTTGCTTTGAGTGTACCAACGAAGTTGTGGTTCTAAGTACTGGTTATCAAAACGAATGCGATATTTTGCGTCGATAGTATGTGAGTTAATGCCCCAATCATCAAACATATAACGATAACTTATATCGAGTATATCGTCGTTATCAAATTGATATTTTGTTTGCCAATAAATGCTCTGTTTTAGGCGTGAATCAGGACGCTTTTCATAAAGGTATAAGTCTCGGCTACCACTTTGAAAATTGCCACCGAAATTAGCGCCGACATTATCATCTATGACAGAAATGATCTTATACGGATCTGTTAAGTAACCAGAGCTGGTACTCAACGAATAGTTGAACTGCATGATGGTTTTGCGGTTGATGATTTGTGTGATGCCAAAAACTGCATCTACAAGGCTTTTATTATCTGAATCTGTGCGTTGAGTAAACTCACTATCAGAGTTATTGAGCGGCACTTGAACTAAACCTGTGGGCACGCCACCTTCTGGATTAACTGTGTCACTAGATAGGTTTAAGCCCAAAGTAAGGGTTGTGTTCTTTTGGTTTAAATAACGTGATAGGCTGCCATTTACGCCAAGAGACTGGTAATCATGCTCTTTAGAAAGGTAACCACCAACACCATATGCCCAATCACGGTCTATTGGTGCAGACCAGTTGGTTGATAATGCAATGCGGGTATCTTTAAACGTATCGTCTAGAGGTTGTTCACCAGCTGCGGCGTCATAGGAACCTTTACCTGAAGGACTGGTAAATGTCTGAACATGGTCACTTGGCGTTGCGCCATTTGGAGATGCACCGGTTAAAGTGTCGGCTGCAATTTTAAAAGTGAGTTTCGTTTCCTCGTCATAATTCTTGGTAGCACTAATGACTGGCTCAGCGGCAGAAACTCGTCCGTCGCTTTCTGAGTAGAGTAAGAAAGCAGAGTCTACATCCCAGCTATCAGCGGCATTAACACTTGGAGAGATACCACCAATAAGTGCGCAGCTTGCAGCCGTTAATAATTGGGCCAAGTCACGATTTTTATGAGTGTTCTTAGTTACAGCCACAGCCACCACCTCCAAATCCTTGTCCACCACTGCTGGCTTCTTTGCTGAAATAAATGTGATCATTTAAACTGTTTTCAATAGGGTCACTAATTAGGTTCATTTCCTGCTGGGCGAGAATATCTCGCTCCCAAGGTTTAACCCCTACATCACTGCATCCTGAAAGAATTATTGGCACGGCGAGCAAGCCAATAACACTGATTATTTTTTGCATAGGTTATTTCCCTTTTTCGGCTAATAGCTTGGCAATAGCAGATTCATATTCATTTATATTTTTCTGATGAAAACCAACATGCGTTGCTCTTATTTTTCCCTGACGATCAATTAAAAAACTCGTTGGCATGCCAATAACACCAAAGTCTTCGGGTAATTGCGCTTCAGTATCAAATAACACAGTAAAACCAGGTTTGAATTCTTTTAAGAAGTCTAATGCTTGTTCATTTTCTTGATCTAAATTTATCGCGATAACTTTAAGGCCCTGCTCTTTGTATTTTGCTTGAATGCTTGTCATCCAAGGAAACGACTCACGGCAAGGTCCACACCAGGAAGCCCAAAAATCCACGAGTACGACTTGTCCCTTTTCCATCTCTAGTGAATTTTTTTGGTTTGTTTGATATTCAGGTAGCATCACTGTTTGGTGTGGTGCTGCTTTTGCTGTGGCTTGTGGTGTTAAATTGGTTGCCCATAATGCTGAAGAAAAAAATGCGCAGCTAATAAATAGGCTAGATAGCGCTGTTAGAGAAAATCCCAGATCTACTTTGATCATGTATGCCACCTAATAAGAAATATGCCTTAATAATACGATGACATTCTTAAGGGAAAATTAAGCTTCAAAATCAGGAAGCGTAAGTTTTACTTAAGGTTTCTTATTTATAGTGGGTAAACCTCTGTAAATTAAGGAACATCAAGTGACGACTTCTTTCAGGCCTTTTAGGCAAATAAAATGGCTGGTAGCGTCGATGCTTGCTTTTTTGTTGGTATCGCAAGTGCTTGCTGCTGATGACTTTTTGAAGCCCTCGGAAGCATTTCAAGTAGAAATTGATAGCGCTAAGAAAGAGGTAACTTGGACTATTGCTGATGGTTACTACTTGTACGAGTCGCGCGTAAAAGTATTGTTGGCAGAAGATAAAACAGCATCGGTACCTTTTCATTTTTTAACCAAAGCTGAAGAAAAGGATGATCCTAATTTTGGTTTGGTTAATGTCTTTCATAACAGAATGGCGATTGCTATTGATGCTAATAATCAAAAGTTGGGTAATCTAAAAGTTACATATCAAGGCTGTGCGGCGGCGGGCTTGTGTTATCCACCACAAACTAAGATTGTGGCTTTTGGCGGCAGTGATAAAGCCGATGATACTAAGCAATTATCTGTTTCTGAGCCTTCCAAATCCGCCGGTGATACGGTGCAAGCTCTTCCTAAAGCATCTATTGAAGGTGAAGAAGGTCAGTTAGCTAAGTTGTTATTAAATGGTGATCGCTTCTGGGTGTTGATTACCTTTTTTGTTTTAGGTTTAGGTTTGACTTTTACGCCTTGTGTATTGCCGATGATTCCAATATTAGCTGGTATTATTGCTGGTCAAGCTGGAAATATTACAGCTAAAAAAGGCTTTTTCTTATCACTTTCGTATGTCTTGGGTATGTCTTTTTCTTATAGTATGGCGGGAGTTTTAGTTGGTATTTTTGGTGCACAACTTAATCTTCAAGCTTTGTTTCAAGCTCCCGGTGTATTAATTAGTTTTAGCGTGCTGTTTGTTCTTTTGTCTTTGGCGATGTTTGGCTTCTATGAATTACAGTTGCCTATGTTTCTGCGTGACAGGTTAGATAGGTTAAGCCAGAAAAGTGTCGGTGGACCATATCTTGGTGTTGGAATTATGGGAGCTATCTCTGCACTAATTGTTTCGCCTTGCGTCTCTGCGCCGTTAGCTGGTGCCCTAATTTATATCAGTACAACTGGTGATGCTGTTCTTGGTGGCTGTGTGTTGTTTGTTATGAGTTTAGGGATGGGGGTTCCTTTGTTGTTAGTCGGCTTAGGTGGAGGTAAATATCTTCCAAAAGCGGGCATATGGATGATGCAGGTAAAGGCCGCATTCGGAGTAATTTTGTTGGGTGTTGCTGTTGCTTTGGTGTCTCGTATTGTATCTGACACTGTGAGTATTTATTTGTGGTCATTGCTTTGTATTATTTATGCTGTGCATCTATCTCCTTTTCAATCGGGTGGTAACGGGTGGGGAAAGACTCGACAAGGTTTTTCAATAATTCTCTTGATCTATGGGACTGCATTATTTACCTCTGCATTAGCGGGCAAACCTAGTTTAGACAAACCGTTAGGGTATTTTTCTGCAGTATCGAATGACGTGAGCTCTGCTGAGGTAAAGCCTTTGTTTGATCGCATGCAAGATGTTGTTCTTGTTGAAAATGCGATGCAACAGGCCAAAGCTAATGGAAAGGCAGTGGTTTTAGATATGTACGCTGACTGGTGTACAGCTTGCTTGGAAATGGAAAAAAATGTCTTTAGTAGCAGTAATCTAAAAATATATTCAAATAACATTTCATTTCTGCAGCTTGATCTCACTGAAAATATGCCCGCTCAACAAGCATTTTTATCAAAATATGGCGTATTTGGTCCGCCAACTCTGTTATTCTTTTCTTCTCATGGTGATTTGATCAACGTTCGCCAAGGTGAAATGGATTTAGCGCAATTTAATAGCATGCTGCAATCAACCTTGGCGAACTTATGAAAGAAGGAATAGGTTTGCGAATACTAGTTGTAGAGGATGATCTTTCGTTAGCGGATGGTCTTGTAACTGCCTTAAAACGTGAAGGTTACACAGTTGATTTGCTTCATGATGGAATCCATGCTTTGGAAGCATTAGCTAATGAAGTGTTTGACTTGGTTGTATTGGATTTAGGTTTACCAAGGTTAGATGGCTTGGCTGTGCTTAAGCAACTACGAGCCAATGAAAATGCAGTGCCGGTACTTATTCTTACGGCAAGGGATGCATTGGAGGATAGGGTTGCTGGTTTGGATTTAGGTGCCGATGATTATTTGGTGAAACCTTTTGATGTAACCGAATTGAAAGCGAGAGCTCGGGCTTTATTGCGCCGCAGTTACGGTCGAGCAATCAGTGAGATTCACTATAAAGGCCTTGTGCTATTTCCAGCGAGCCACAAAGTGACCTATCAAGACAAAGACGTTAATCTTACTCGAAGGGAATACTCTTTGCTGCATGAGCTGGTGAGCCAACCTGGCCATGTTTTTACTCGAGATGTTTTACAGCAACTGATGTATGGGTGGGGTGATGATGTAGAAAGTAATGCGCTTGAAGTGCATATACATCATCTGCGAAAAAAACTGTTTCCAGAGTTAATTCGCACCATACGAGGTATTGGCTATGTGGTCGATCAAGAAGTGGGCTAATGAAAAACTATTAAGCTCAATTAGGCGAAGAACCCTGTTTTTTGTCATGTGTATTTTTACCATGACAAGCATCCTTATCATGGTAATTGGTTTGCTGTTTGCTAATCATGAGGTCGAAGAGTTATTTGATGCTCGTTTAGCTCAACAAGCTAGATTACTACTAACCTTGTCCGAGAATATTGAAAAGCTTGGTTCGAGTAAAAACCCTTCATTCCCTTTATTAGTTGATGCAGCAAATACTGATGCATCCGTTGGACATAAATACGAAAGTAAAATTTTTTATCAGATTTGGAGTGGTGATGAATTAAAAATTGCGTCTGATTCAATGACGCTATCTCATCAGAGAGAAGATTCGTTTGGTTATGGCGATGCAACAGCTGATCATTACCAATGGCGAACTTTTACCTTAATCCAAACAGCTGGAAATATTAAAGTCATCGTTGCGGAGCGTGCTGATGTAAGAGGTGAAATTTCAGATCAAATAGTCTTTCAAACTCTTTTTCCTGAAATATTAGCCTGGCCTATTCTAGCTGTTCTCGTTTGGGTGGCTGTTGGTTTTGGTCTTGAGCCACTTCAGCAGCTTGCTCAGCGTATTCAAAAGATTACTCCTACCAAATTAGAACCTATTGAAATGTCTTATGTTCCAGAAGAATTGGTGCCCGTGAAAACGGCCTTGAACGGATTGCTTATTGAAATTGATGTATTGATGGAAAGGGAAAAGCGTTGGATAGCAGATGCAGCTCATGAATTAAGAACTCCTTTAAGCATTCTCCGAGTTCATGCTGAAAATGCAGCATCCGCTGAAAATGATCAAGAGAGAAATCAATCCTTAACTCAGTTAACATCAGGGGTTGATCGGTCAACTCGAATTGTGTCTCAGTTGCTTGCGCTTGCTCGTCTTGAACACCAGAAAAAAGTCACTAAAGAAGACGTTGATGTGCTGGCAATTAGTCGCTCAATGATTGCTGATATTCTTCCTTTAGCTTGGAAGAGAAATGTTGAAATTAGCCTGGATGTTGATGATAGTTTGCCTTGGAGTTGTTATGTCGAACCTAATCATGTTGAGATATTGCTGCAAAATCTAATTAGCAATGCGATTAAGTTTTCTCCTCAGGGTTCTATTATACAAGTGGTTTGGTCCCAGTTTGCAAATCAAGTTGAATTAAAAGTAATCGATGCAGGCAGAGGCGTTAGCAAAGAAGAAAAGCAAAGACTCAGCGAGCGATTTTTTCGTTCTGGAGAAGTCGAAGGGGCAGGCCTTGGACTTTCTATTGTTAAGAATATTGTCGATAAATATCAAGGAGTGCTTTCCTTTGAGGATTCACTTCCTCACGGTTTGACAGTGCGGGTTGCATTGCCCATTCTAGCGATAAAATAAGTTTCTCTTCCTAAAAAGAACGTTTAGATAAGCTATTACGTTTTGAGTAAATACCAGACATTGTCTGGTATTTTTTTGCCTACGTTTTGGCTTTAAGTTTTAGTCATGTTCATTTTTTCGGCATTTATTTTTTACTTAAGCATTCCTTTGTGACTTGGATTAGTTAGCTAAATATAATGTTTATCATAAGTGATCTAATGGTTACACATCTAAATAGTTCTTGATCATTTGGTTCGTTTTATTTAGTGTAAAGAGACTTATTGCTATTTTTTATCCATTTTTCTAAGGAACATGAGGTTTATTATGAAAAAATCACTAGGTAAATATCTTATATCTCTAATGAGTTTTACTATTGCTCTTTTCTCTGTATCAGTGGCAGCAACCACATTAGATAAGATAAAAGATGAGGGCACAGTGACTATAGGTGTCGCTAATGAAGTACCGTATGGCTATACCACACCAGATGGAGAGCCTGCTGGTGAAGCGCCTAGTATTGCAGTCAAAGTTTTGAACGATTTGGGCGTAGACAATGTAAAAGTTGTCGTGACGGAATTTGGCTCTTTGATTCCTGGTTTGCGTGCAGGGCGTTTTGATGTGATTGCAGCTGGTATGTACATTACCCCAAAACGTTGTAAACAAATTCTATTCTCTAATCCTACCTACAGTATCGGTGAGGGCTTTTTGGTTCAGAATGGGAATCCGAAAGAGTTAAATGGTTACGATAGTATTGATAGTAAAGCTGTTAAGTTAGGCGTGATGTCTGGTTCTGTAGAATACGGTTATGCTCGTGATTACGGTATCGATTTAAGTAAAGTCGTCACTCTTCCAGATTATCCATCTGGTGTTGCCGCTCTTAAATCTGGTCATATTGATGCTCTAGCTGGTACTAGCTTGACGATGGCATCTTTGGCTCAGAAAGATGATCGTGTTGAGTTAGCTCAACCTTTTACACCTCTTATGATTAAGGGTAAATCAGTTAAAGGTTACGGTGGCTTCGGTTTCCGTCCAGCGGATACGGCTTTGCGTGACGCCTTTAACACAGAATTAAAAGGCTTCATCGATACGAAAGAACACATTGCAATGGTAGAGCCTTATGGTTTTGGTAAGCATACCTCTCCTGGTGGCATGACTGCTGCGAAACTGTGTAAATAACACTGGGGAATTAGACTCATGGAATTTGGAGAAATTGTCTCCGTATTACTCCAGGGGGCCGTTGTCACAATACAAATTGTGGCAATGGCATTGCCTCTCGCCGTATTAATGGCCTTCAGCTTTGGATTGATTCGCCTTTACGCTCCAGCCCCCTTCAAACAAATTGCAATTGTTTATATTGAGTTCTTTCGAGGAACGTCAGCACTTATACAGTTGTATTGGATCTATTTCGTACTGCCATTTTTCGGAATTACCATTGATGCCATGACGGCGGCAGTTGTTGCTTTGGGACTAAATATCGGTTCGTATGGAACGGAAGTGGTACGTGGTGCTATTCAATCGGTACCGAAAGGACAATACGAAGCGTCAATTGCATTGAACTTCACTTCTTCACAACGATTGTGGCGAATTATCATGCCGCAAGCATTAGTTAATATGATCCCACCTTTTGGTAATTTGGCCATTGAGTTAGTCAAAGCAACGTCATTGGTTTCTTTGATAACGATAGGTGATTTGACCTTTAAAGCCAAAATGCTAGCCGATACCACCTTACAGGTTGGTGAGATCTTTGGCGTTGTGTTGTTATTTTATTTTGTTATGGCTCAATTCTTAGTCTTTTTTATTAGACGTTTAGAAACACACCTTAGTAAAGGTTTAGGTCGTGGAGGGCTTCATTCATGAATGGATTTCATTGGGACTGGGCGTTTACATGGGAAGTGCTTCCCATGATTTTGTCCGCAGCAAAAGTGACCTTACTGGCGACCTTACTAGGTAGTATTTTTGCCATTGTGATGGGGCTGGTATTTGCCTTGCTGCGTCGCAGTAAAAGTCGAACGCTGCGCATATCTACATATTGGATTGTTGAGTTTATTCGTAGCACGCCTTTGCTGGTACAGATCTTCTTTCTATATTACGTGATGCCAGAATTTGGGATCAGTATGTCGCCACTCGCTACGGGGGTATTTGCCTTAGGACTTCACTATGGCGCGTATTTATCAGAAGTATTCCGTAGTGGTATCGATGGCATTGAGAAAGGCCAATGGGAAGCAGCAAGAGCACTGAATTTAACAATAATTGATACTTACAAAGACATCGTGCTTCCTCAGGCCATTCGTCCAATGATTCCTGCGACCGGTAATTACATCATTGCCATGTTTAAGGAAACACCTCAGCTTTCTGCGATTACGTTATTGGAAATGTTGCAAATGGCGAAGATTATTGGCTCTGAAAACTTCCGTTATCTAGAACCCTTTACCTTAGTTGGGATTTTGTATCTCGTGTTTAGTCTTTTAGCTGCCTACGGTATTCATCAGGTTGAAAGACGCTTTCCAAAAGAAGGATTTAGTTTGAAATGAGTGCACCCATTATTGAATTCAAAAATGTGAAAAAGTGCTTTGGTGAAACTGTCATTTTTAGTGATTTTAACTTTAAAGTAGAAGAAAACGAGATAGTTTCAATCATCGGACCAAGTGGCTCAGGTAAAAGTACCTTGTTACGTATCTTAATGACATTAGAAGGCATCGATGGTGGTTATATAAATGTTGCAGGTGAATCGCTTTGGCATATGCCTTGGCAGGGACAATATGTTCCTGCGAACAGCAAGCACTTGCATAAGATGCGAAATCATCTTGGTATGGTTTTTCAGCATTTTAATTTGTTTCCTCATATGACCGTGAAGCGCAACATTACAGAAGCGCCAATGCGCGTAAAAGGTGTTTCAAGAGCCGAAGCTGAGGAGTTCGCAGAAAAATTGCTGCAATTAGTTGGTTTGGCCGATAAAGCGGATAGTTACCCAAATGATTTATCTGGTGGTCAGAAACAGCGAGTGGGTATTGCGCGAGCGCTTGCGATGAAACCATCTATTTTATTGCTGGATGAGATTACTTCGGCTTTGGATCCAGAATTAGTTGATGAAGTATTGGACGTTATTCGTAATCTAGTAAAAGAAGAAAGTTTTACTATGTTGCTGGTGACTCATGAAATGTATTTTGCTCGTGAGATTAGTGATCGAGTGTGCTTTTTTGATAAAGGCGCCATAGTGGAAGAGGGTGAGCCAGAGGCTATTTTTACTCAGCCAAAGGAAGAGCGCACAAAGGCTTTCCTAAACGCTTATATTGGTCAGTGATTTTTATAACTGCTTAACTAGTTAATATTTATAAGGCGCCATACGGCGCCTTATTTTTTAGTCGTGACAAGTTACCTAGTCTACAAGGATAATGACAATATATTTTATGGAGTATTGTGCAAATGGCGCCTTTGTATAGCGTAATTTTTTTAACTTTAGCTGCTGGCTTAGCAATGCCATTGGGCGCCTTAATTGCCAATTTTGAACGTATAAAACCAGAATGGTTGGAAACTGAGCTCATGCATGGCATTACTGCATTTGGTGGTGGTGCTTTATTATCCGCTATTGCCTTAGTTTTAGTGCCTGAAGGTGTTCAGCATTTTGTGCCATGGTCTGCTGCGTTGTTGTTTCTATTAGGTGGCGTGGGCTTTATGTTGCTTGATATTTGGTTATCCAAACAAGAAACTTCAATGAGTCAACTGGTGGCAATGTTGGCCGATTTTATTCCTGAATCTTTAGCCTTGGGCGCTGCATTCGCTTTAGGTACTATTAATGGTGTATTGCTTGCAGCACTTATTGCCATGCAAAACCTTCCTGAAGGCTTTAATGCTTTTCGAGAGCTGAAATCGTCATCCCATTACAGTGCATTCACAATTATTTCGTGCTTTGCTTTACTGGCATTATCAGGTCCAGTAGCGGGTGCTATAGCTCATATTTGGCTCGCAGAATGGCCTGCCGTGGTATCAGGGATAATGCTGTTTGCGTCAGGTGGTATCTTATATGCCGTGTTTCAAGATATTGCTCCTCAGGTTGCCTTGGATAAACACTGGCTGCCGCCGATGGGAGCAGTCATGGGGTTTGCACTTGGTCTGATTGGCTATATGTTGGTTCATTAATAAAAATGTATACAAAAATAGTTTTTATGAAATATAGTGAGTACTCTTTTTAAGCCATACAGGTAGTAGGGTTGTGCTCAGAATATTAAATGATGTTAGTTTGAGTGCACTTGTCGCAGGTTTTGTGGCAGTGCTAATTGGTTTTGCGAGCTCCGTTGCAATTGTCTTTCAGGCGGCTCAAGCCGCTGGTGCGGACTCTAATACCATTGTGTCTTGGATTATGGCACTGGGATTTGGTATGGGAGCTACCTGCTTTTTCCTTTCTTTATGGTATCGATCTCCTGTTATTACGGCATGGTCAACGCCTGGTGCGGCATTGTTAGCAACCAGCTTAGGAACAATAAGTTATGCCGAAGCGATTGGTGTGTTCGTTTTTGCAGGCATATTAACTCTTGTAACGGGCATATCTGGCTTATTCGATAAGGTCATGCGTTTGGTTCCGTTGCCTTTAGCTTGTGCCATGTTAGCTGGTGTACTTTTCAAGTTTGGCCTTTCTATATTTGACTCCATGATGAGTGATGTTTTCCTCGTAGGGATTATGCTGATTACTTATTTGGTGAGTAAACGTCTTGTACCTCGCTATTCTGTGTTGTTTGTATTGGTCTCAGGTGTTGCGTTTGTGCTTGCGAAATCAGACGCTCAACTTATGTCTACTATCCCTTTTGCTCTTGGCTCTCTGGTATGGGTTTGGCCTGAATGGAATATCGGTGCACTAATCGGTATTGGCATTCCTTTATACATTGTAACTATGACATCTCAGAATATTCCTGGCGTTGCCGTGATGCGTAGCAGTGGTTATCAAACACCTGTTTCTCCTTTAATTAGCTGGACAGGGTTTACCTCTATTCTTCTGGCGCCATTAGGCGGTTTTGCTTTTAACCTAGCAGCCATCACGGCTGCAATTTGTTCTGGTGATGAATGTCACAAAGATCCTAAGCGACGTTATATTGCGGGCCTATCAGCCGGTGTTTTTTATTGGCTTGCTGGTTTAGCGGGTACCTCAGTAGTTGCCCTGTTTTCGATTTTTCCTGCAACCATGATTGCTGCTTTAGCGGGTATAGCCTTGTTAGGAACCATAGGAATGAATTTAAAAAATGCGATGGCAGATGACTCTAATCGAGAAGCGGCGTTAGTTACCTTTTTAGTCACTGTTTCAGGTGTTTCGTTTGGTGGTATCGCATCGGCTTTTTGGGGGATTTTATTCGGTGTGATTTGTTTGCTGATATCTAATATTAGGCTCAAATAAAAGGTTCTTTTAATGGATGTTAGTCAAAGTATCAAAGAAGATATCTTGAAAAATCAGCTGCCGAGGGGGGTCCCTCTTCGGCAAGCGATCCTTTCAACTCGATATGGTGTCAGTAGAATTCCTATTAGGGATGCGTTGCTATCATTAAAGTCCGAAGGTTGGCTTGTTCCAAATGGGAAAGCAGGTGTGATGATTCCTGATTTGAATTGGACGGAAGCGGAAGATCTTTATTTGATGCGAGCTGAACTGGAATGTTTGTTGTTTAGTATGGCATTTGATTATATCAGTGAGGAAGACCTAATAAAGGCGAGGCATTTCTTAACGGAATTAAATAAAGAAAATTTAACTCTGGTCTATAAAGGAGAGCTTAATTGGTTATTCCACCACACTCTGTATAGAGCTGCTGAGCGACCGACATTACAGCGCGTGGTTGAAGGCCTTAATAAACAAGCTGTGCGTTATCTTGGCTTTCAGTACGGTCCATTGGGATATAAGGTAAGAAGTCAGAATCAGCATGAAGAGCTACTTTTACTTATTGAATCAAATGATAAAAATGCTGCGCTCATTTTTCTGAGGCAGCACATAGAAAATGCAGGAATCTTGTTAACTGAGTTTCTGAAAAAACTTAACACATGACTGGGTCAATAAGGTGTTAAAACTCTTCATCAGCAGGCTGAGGTAAATACACAGTTAAACTAGCACCACCTAGGTTTAGAGATGATTCTTTTTTTATGAAGCCTCGAACATCATTCACAACATGAGCTGTGGCTGATAATTCGGCGAAATATAAGCCTAAGCCAGTATTACCTTCAAGAAACTCTTCAGGCTGTTCATCAGTATCAGTCTGTTTGAAGCCTTCACCATCATCTTCAATTGCTATGATGAGAAAATCATTTTCCTTTTTTGCACTAATTAGAATTTTTGATTTTGCAAACCGCAGAGCGTTGTAAACTGCAGTACTGACCACTGCAGTCATTAGACGTTCGTCAAAAATACTAGTTAGATTTGCATCGCAGCTGTACTCTAGCTCTAAACTTTTTGCAATGGCGGAAGGCTGTAGAGCAAAAACTTGGTCATCCAAAAACTCATCAAGTAAAAAAGTATCTACATGTAGGTCATAGCCGTCAGATGCTAGTCTATACAAGTATAAATACTCAACCCATTCATCATTAAGTTTTTTAAGGGACTCTTCAATTAGGATAATTTTTTTTTGATTCGAATCCTTGCTCCCCATTGCGTCTTTAAGGCTTTGCAATTGGTATAGTAAAGTTCCTACCTGATTTTTACTTTCATGAATCGCACTGGCTAAAATAGTGCTGATATCGATTTTTTTCATCTCTAGCTTCCAAAAGATTTTGCGTAGGCGGAACTTTGCTGTTGGGTTGGAGCGATTGCGCTTCCGGATTTTACTTCACTAAGCCAAGCTTCAAAAATTTGTTTGGCAGTTGATATATCATTATCTGCTAAATAAATGTCTATTTCGTAGCTATAGGCTTTTGCTTTATTGTTTGGGTCATCAAAAAAAGATTCGTGTACTTTTTTAAGCGTGCTATTGAAGTTATCTTTTTGACGCGGTAACAGAGGGCCACTGTCCGATATTCTAGCAAGAGACTCTAAATGTTTTAAATAAACATCAGCTGTGTTGTAGCAGGAGTATTTAGCTAAAAATACAGCTCTTCTAAATGACATTTCTGCAGTCGTACTGTCGCTTAGAGATAGGCTTATATTTCCTAGCTCCATTTGACGCAAGATATTCTTAGGCGATCGACCGATAGCTTCAATTAATGTTGCTTGTGCTTCTTCATGCTTTCCTTGAATGACTTGGATTTTAGCAAGCCAATCGTAGGCACTAACAAAAAAGCGATTATCAAGCATCAGTTGTCTAAAGTTTTGTTCTGCTTTGTCTAGCTCTCCCATCAAAAAATAGGACTTTGCTTTGCCAAATAATGCCCAAGGCATTTTTCTGCTTTTTAGGGTTTTATTGAATAGTGATAGCGCTTTTTTGTATTCTTTAATTTCTAATAGGCTCTCGCCTATTATTCTTTCACATTTACCTATTAGAGACGGGTATTTTGTCATCACTTGTTTAGCTGCAGTAATGGCTTCTTCAAAATTGTTTGCGTCAAGCGCGACGTTTACCTTATATAGCCTTTCTTTTGTTTCTAATAGTTTGCTGAGCCGTCTTTGCAAAACAGCCTGAGAAAAGGGCTTTGTAATGTAGCCATCTGGTTGATATTCAATAGCACCCATTACCATTTCAATGGATGTTTCCGCTGTTACCATCAAATAAGTAGCGGTATTTGGAATGAGTTTAGAATGTCTTACTTCTTCTAATAATTGCTGTCCATCCTTGCCATTTCCGAGATTGTAATCGGACAAAATGACATCAAAGGATTTGTTTCTTAGGAGTTCAATGGCAGTTTCAGCTTTCATAGCAATGTCGATAGACGTAAAACCAAAATCAGTCAGCATTTTTCGCTGCATAATTCTTGCTTCGGCCATATCCTCTATGAGAAGCGCTTTTTTCTTTGAAAAGTCTTGTTGTGCCATAAATAATTACATTCCGTGTCTAGCAATTATAAAAAGGATTTATTTGGATCAATAACGAGATCTTCTGAAAAAATTTCGTCCTCTTCAGAGGTTTGCTGTGGAATAGCGTAGGATTCACTTGCCCATGCTCCCAAGTCAATCAGCTTGCATCTAGGGCTGCAAAAAGGTCGGTCTGGATTTTCTTTGGACCAAGGCGATTTCTTTTGGCAGGTAGGGCAGGCAACCAAGGCTGCAGTATTACTATTTAACATGATTGTGACTCTAAAATTTTTTTGTGTAATTTTAAGACTTTAGCATTCATTTCAGCAATATTACCAGAGTTTTCCAAGACGAGATCAGCTCTCTCAATACGTTCGCTATTGCTTAATTGCGCTGCCATGATTTTTTCTGCGCTTTCTCTACTTATATTGTCTCTGCTCATGACCCGTTGAAGTTGTACATTTTCAGGTACATCGATTGCTATGACTAATTTACATACTGCATCTTGTTTTGTTTCAAATAGAAGTGGGTGAACAAGCAAGGCGTACGATGAGGTAATTGCATGAAGCCGCGTTGATATCTCTTCTCGAATTGCTGGGTGTGTTAGTGCTTCAAGCCAGATTCTTTCTTCGGGGTTATCAAAAATAATATCACGCAGCGATTTACGATTTAAAGTGCCGTCGTTTAATAATATGTTGTCACCGTAGCGCTGATGGATATTATTTAAACAATTTGAACCCGGTTCAACAACAATTCTTGCGACGTCATCAGCATCAACGCTTTGAATGCCTATCTCATTGAAATATTTTGTTATTGTGCTTTTACCGGAGCCTATGCCGCCAGCAAGACCGATTATAGTAGGGGTATGGGTTGTCATAGGCTAAAAATAAAACACCAACATGGCTGAAAATATTAAAAATGGACCAAATGCCATGTATTTAGCTCCATTTCTATTGGTCAATACAGTGTATAGGATTCCGCTTAAACTTGCACAAAGTAACAAGGGTGTTAAGCCTGAAAGTCCTAACCATGCACCGAGCGCTGCAATAATTTTAGCATCACCTAATCCTATACCTTCTTGACCTCTGAATGTTAAATAAAACCAGCGCAGTGTATAGACAATTCCATAGCCAATTATCATACCTAAGACGCTGGTTTCTAAGGTGTTGTTCGATAGATTAAATAGCAGCGCACAAGCTAGGGCAATGGTACTGCATTCATCCGGTATTAATTGATATTCTAGGTCAATTACTGCGGCTGTTATTAAAGCGCTAATCAAAAGTGCATGTAGTACAAGTTGATATGCATCGCTAAATATCCAGGGCAAGGGGAGGCAGAAAACAAGATGAAGAAATTCAACTGAGGGATAGCGATATGAAATGGCGGCTTTGCAATAACGGCATTTTCCTTTGAGCAGTAAGTAACTAAATAGAGGAATAAGATCTTGCCACATTAGTGGATGATGACATTGAAAACAATGAGAGCGCTTATCACTTATTTTATCTGGCGGCAGTTTGTTAAACGGGAGTAAAAGTAATGAATGTGCTTCTTTTTCCCATAAATAAATATTATTAATCGGCCACCTAGCTGTAAATGCTGCAGCATAACTGCCCATGCTCAAGACAACTAATACATATAAAAACCAGTTTATTGCTATCAGATTCATTTATGACATCTCAATAAGCGGTGCGTATAAAGCGATCAGTGCCGAGGCGACAAACCCTCCAGCGATCAAGAGGCAAACTACGGGAATCAATTTTTCAAGCAGGGATATGTTTTTTTGCCAACGTTTTTCGTGCTCTTTTGCAGCAAGAATAAGTGCTCTCTCTATGTCACCATCTTGTTCTGCTGAATGAAGCGCAATAGACGATTCATTAGGAAACCAATGAGTAGGAAAGCTGGTTGCATAATTTTTACCGAGACGAAGAGTGTAATAGACTTGGTAAATCTCTTCTTTTATGAGCGTATATTGGAAGTACTCGGGCATGCTCCTCAAGGCCTGTTGCAAGGTTAAGCCGGTTTTTCTTGTTGTGCTTAATAACGAAAAGAGTTTAGTTAGCCGAAAGTTGCCACTGTATTTTTCAAGCCAGTAACAAGCGTGACCTTGATATAGGCTCCGTATGATGATGAATTGAATGGCACTACAGACGAGATAAATGCTCACATTATTGGCTAACTCAAAAAAATAACTTTCTCCCATTTTTTGCTGCATTGCTCTATTCGCGATAAGAATAATCAGAGCAATCTGAATAATACTAAAGGGATAAATAATGGATTTTAATAAGCGTTGGGACCAATCGAGTAAGGATTTAAGCTGGATAATTGACACGGCGATGCTTTTTTCACAGTCTTCTCTTGAGCCTTGTGAATTAAGGAGTTGGCAGTATGGTATAGCGGACGTTTGCGTCAGTTTGCTTAATGCTTCGTTGAAAACCGTACCGTTTTCTAGCTCGCTTAATATAGCTTTACTGATATTTGCGATTTTTGGGTGAGTAGCCGAAAGAGCAAAATGGGAAATTGCTTGATTTAATTGAAGCCCAGAGTGTAGAGCGCTCTGTATCTCTTCATAAAAAATTTGCAGTGACTTGTAATCTAGCTTTTTAGGGGTCCACTCTGAGATTGATATTTGCCAGCATCCTCGGTTTATATAATCAAAGACAACATTGTTTTCGGATAATTCGTGTCGGTAATCAATCTTTCCATTTAGGTGCTGAATTTTATACCAAGGCATTTTGCACCTCACTGTTCTGAAAGGGAAAAGCTTCCCATAGGGATGGGGATGAAATAAGTGTGTCATAATCTTTCGGTAGCAATTCATTCCATAGTGGTCGTAAAGCGTTGAACATTGGTTGTTGTGAAGACGCTTTGTAGAGCATAGATTGATGGATGATAAGTTTTAATGAACTCACCAAAGAGAAAAAATCTACTTGCCAACCATGGCAGCGGTGCACGGCGTCGAGTGCAGAGTTTGTATGCAATGTAGCTAGCACGAGGTGTCCGGTCAATGCCGCATTTACTGCAAGATTGGCAGTAACGGCATCGCGCACTTCTCCGACCATAATCACATCTGGATCTTGTCTTAGGAAGGATTTCAAAAGAGCTGCAGAGTCCAAGCCAATGGCTGGATTGGGTTCACATTGAAACAAGCCTTGAATTTCGTATTCGACAGGGTCTTCTATCGTAAAAATAGTCTTCTTTCCTGTGTTTAAAGTATCAAGGCACGAATAGAGAGTCGTGCTTTTACCTGCACCTGTTGCCCCACAGACCAAAATTAAACCACTAGAGCTATTTAAGATTGTGCTCAGGGCAGTAAACAAAGATCGCTGTATGCCGATATTTTCAAGCTCTAAACGGTTTTTTTCAGGGAGTAGGCGCAAAGCTACTTTTTCGCCTTTAACCGTGGCAATAATACTGACCCGAATAAAAGTGCTTCGACTTCTTTCCTCAAAAAGAAATTGACCTTCTTGTGTTCGCCTTGTTTCTGACAAGTCTAAATTAGCGCGCATTTTTATGCGGTTAATTAAGCTTGTTCCTTGAGCTAAATTAGCTACTTTATGAAGTGATCCATAACAGCGTTGATAAATTTGAATGCCAAGATTTAAGTGTTCTATGTGAATATCGGTTGCATGATTACTCACAGCGTTAGATATTATTTCTTCTAAAGTCATTTGTCTGCTCCAGCCACACTGTCACATTGAAGCGGAAGGATGTTACTTTCTAAGTCTGAGAGGCATTTCCAATTCCTATCGGCATCGCGAGAGTATCTTAGATATTGGTTTTCAGTAATGCCGGTGCTGTCATTTAGTGTGAGAACAATATTCCCCATACCTTTGTTTTGGCTGTCTACAGAAATAGATTTGGTAATTGAGCCTTCTGCTAGGGATTGTTTTATGAGATTAAACTCTGCTTCGCTAGGAAAGGACCCATGTAAAAGAATGAATTCTTCAACCAGAGATTGATGTTGGGTAGCGAGGTTTTGTACTTCTATTAGTTTTGCTTTAGCAATTTGACGGGTAAATGTGGGGGCTGAAAGGCTTGCTATTATAGAAATAATGGCAATAACAACCATTAATTCTAATAACGTAAAACCACGTGTGGATAGACGAGAAAGTAACATTCTTCACTCCTTGAAGATTCTGTAATCATTGGCATCCTGCCGAAAAACTTAACTCATTAAGTTTTTATAGACTAAACAATTTGATCGAGAAAGTCTCCCGTTGGTGTTTTTTCTTGATAGCTATTGGTTTTACTCTCTTTAGTTGATGCGTGAATGGTTGGTTCAATATCATCTTCGATGAACTCTTCTTCTAGTTCCAACAAGATATCATTGTTTTTTCTAGCTTCGATTTCTTCGAGTTTTTTTCTATTTCGCTGGGATAATGCTTGGCCTTGCTCTGAAATAGTGACAACAAGATCACTCGAAGCCTTGGCGTTTCGAGCGTTAAGCGCTGCCATATTAGTGTCTTCATCAGAGCGTAAGTCAAATGTTGTGTAGCCAGGAGTGGTCATACTTGTGAAGGTATGATTTGAAAGCGCTATAGAATGAGGAAGGCTACCAGACATGTTGATCACCCACGTAATGTTTATCTACAAATACTAATTGGCAATATGAAATATGTCCACTTTCTAATCAAATTCAGTTGGGAAACTTCTTATCTTTATTAATTAACTCGTCTTCACTCATTAGAAAGCAAAGACGAGTTAAGGGATAAATTAGCTGGTAGATTATTCGCCTTTAAGCTTGCCCGCCTGAATAGCGGTAATAGCAATGGTGTAGACGATATCGTCGACCAACGCACCACGAGACAAGTCGTTAACAGGTTTACGAATGCCTTGCAGCATAGGTCCGATGCTAACTACATCGGCACTTCGTTGAACGGCTTTATAGGTGGTGTTGCCAGTATTTAAATCTGGGAAAATAAATACAGTGGCTTTACCAGCTACTTTGCTGTTTGGCGCTTTTTGCTTGGCTACTTTTTCCATGATTGCAGCGTCGTATTGTAGTGGTCCATCAATTAACAGATCAGGCCGAAGTCTTTGCGCAATCGCGGTAGCTTCTCTGACTTTATCAACATCGTTACCTGTACCAGAACCACCAGTGCTGTAGCTAATCATGGCGACTTTTGGGGTAATGCCAAATGCTGCAGCAGAATCAGCACTTTGAATGGCAATTTCTGCGAGTTGCTCAGCCGTTGGGTCTGGGTTTATAGCGCAGTCACCATAGACCAATACTTGATCCGGCAAACACATGAAGAAAATCGACGAGACAAGATTTGAATTAGGTGATGTCTTTATTAATTGCAGGGCAGGGCGAATGGTGTTGGCAGTAGTGTGCACAGCACCTGAAACCAAACCATCAACATCGCCAACTTGCAGCATCATGGTACCCAATACAACATTATCTTCAAGCTGTTCACGAGCAACAATATCAGTAAGTCCTCGACTTTTTCTCAACTCAACCATCGGTGCTACGTAGCGTTCACGAATGCTGTTCGGATCGAGTATTTCAACACCATGACTTAATTCAATACCGTTGTTTTGAGCAATACGGAGAATCTCGGTTTCGTTACCTAATAATGTACAGCGAGCAATGCCACGCTCCGCACATATAGACGCCGCTTGAATGGTGCGAATCTCTTCACCCTCTGGAAGAATGATGCGTTTATTCAAGGAGCGAGCGAGCTCAATCAAACGGAATCGAAACGCTGGAGGAGATAGTTTTCTTTCTTCTTGGTTCAAGGCAAAAGAGTTGATCCAATCGTGATCTATACAACGAGCAATATGCTCTTTAACCATTAAGACTCGCTCTTTATCATCAAGTGGAATCTCTTGGTTAAAAGATTGCATATTAATAACGGTTTCCCAGCTGTTAGATTCAACAGAGAGGATTGGCAATCCTTTTGCCATGGCTTTACCACAAAGCGCCATCAGTGCTTCACTTGGCTGATAACCACCAGTAACCACTAGTGCTGCAATTTTAATATCATTAAGCGCTGCAATAGCTGTCGCCATGATGATGTCAGTACGATCACCGGGAGTGAATACTAAAACACCTGGTCGTAATGCTTCTAGCATATTTTCCACGCCGCGAGCACATAGTGTGTAAGATTGTACTCGCCGAGATTCGATTTCACCCGCATTGATAATACGAGCACCAAGAAAGTCAGCTACATCTTTAACACGAGGATAGGTCAGTTCGTCCGCTTTCGGTATTTGACCTAGCAGACTAAAGTTGCGTTTGAAAATTCCTCTTTGGGCAAACAAATCGCCGTAGGATTTAACGCCCAATGACCCTGGTGTGGTTTTATTTAAAATACAACCAATAACATCGTTGGCCTTTATGCCACCGTAAGAGCCTGCGGCAATCTCAACATGATGTTCAAGTTCGTTAACTCTCATGTTGTTTGGCGCAGTGACTAAAACTAAGCCAGCGTCTAGTGTTCTAGCAATGGCTTTATTTAGCCTTGTTGCATATGGGTGTCCGGCGATCTGCGCAAGACCTTCTACAATAACCGTTGAATCTGGTTCAACACTTGCTTGAAAACGGCCAACAATTTCTTCCATGAGTTCGTCGATATTATCGTTGTACAAATAACGTTCAGCTTCATGAAGCGGAATTGGCTCAGCAGGTGTTAGTGTTGAACCTTGCGCAACCATAGCCGTTGATTTGTCTGGTCCTTTATCTCCTGGTTGAGGCTGGGCGATAGGCTTGAAGAAACTGGCTTTTAATCCCTGCTGTTCAAGTGCGCGGACAAGACCTACAGAGACGGATGTTAGGCCGACACCTGGGCCCGTAGGAACGGTCATGAGTACATTTATTGACATATCTGATGAATCCTAAATTAGTCCATTATGGTTAGCATAGTTTCGATCAATGCTGAATTAAGCTTATAGTATCTAGTGCGATCATTAGCTCTTCGTTAGTAGGTATAATCCATACATTCGTATTGCTGCTATCAGAGCTAATATTTATCGTTTCGCCACGAGGTGCATTTTCATTTAATGTTGAGTTTATACCGATATTCAGTGCTTTCAAATGATTGCAAATGACTTGGCGTAAATAGCTTGAATTCTCACCGATACCACCAGTAAAGACCAAATGATCAATACTTTCTAAAGTTGTTGCCACACTTGCTAAATGTTTGGCAGTGCGGGCTGCGAACATGTCTAAAGCCAGTTTAGCTCTAGGGTCACCAGATTCCATTGCTTCTTCTAATGTTCGACAGTCATTAGAAATTTCTGATACACCAAGTAGACCACTTTTTTTGTTTAGAATATCAAGCGCTGCGTCAGCGGATATATTTTCAGCTTGGCTAATAAAAGACAGCAGGCTTGGGTCGAGGCTTCCTGAGCGAGTGCCCATCATTAAGCCTTCTAATGGCGTGATGCCCATGCTGGTATCAGATGATAGACCTTTGTTTATTGCGCAAGTACTGGCTCCATTGCCCAGGTGAGCAACAAGTACGCCTTGTTGATCACTGCCTTTCGCAATTTGCGCTAACCGCTGACTAATATAGCGATAGCTAGTGCCATGGAAGCCATACTTGCGAAAATGATGTTCTCGATAAAAATGCATTGGAATAGGGTACAGGTATTGTTCTGGTGCCAGAGTTTGATGAAATGCAGTATCAAAAACAGCTACTTGAGGCAGTCCTGGGAAAAGCTCAAAAGCCACTTCCATCCCTTTTGCGTGAGCAGGGTTATGTAGTGGCGCAAATTGGGCGCACTCTTTAATACTATCTATGACATTTTGATTGATTAGTGCAGATTCACTAAAATTTTCACCGCCGTGTACAACACGATGACCTATGCCTGCTAATGAGCTTTCAATGATAGGGTGATTGCTAAGCCAATCTTTTATGTGAGCTACAGCATTTTTATGGCTGCCATCTTCTAGTTGAATAACATTTTTCTGCCCTTCAAACTTAAAGGTGATGCTACTCTCGTCCGAACCTAATCTTTCTGCGATACCTTCGACTAGAGTTTTTTGTCCAGCATTGGCAAGAATGGCAAATTTTAAAGAAGAGCTGCCGCAGTTGATGACTAAAATACTATCTTTCATAGTTATTCCTGAGATACGCGCAAAGACAGGTCTATTGCTTGGATGTGTTTTGTTAGGGCTCCAATGGATACAAAATCAACGCCTGTTTCAGCTACCTTTAATAGACGATCTTTGTCCATGTTTCCTGATGCTTCAAATTTAACTTGACCTTTGAAGTCTGAAACCGCTTTGCTCATATCTTCATACGAAAAATTATCTAGCATAATGATATCTGCGCCAGCAGCGACTGCCATGGCAACTTCTTCTAAATTTTCTGTTTCTACTTCAATGGTTTTACCTGGCGCGATTTTTTGTGCCATGCTGACAGCGTTGGCAATTGATCCTGCGGCCATGATGTGATTTTCTTTTATCAAAAATGCATCATATAACCCCATTCGGTGATTTTTCCCACCGCCAACAGTTACCGCATACTTCTGTGCTCGGCGCATGCCTGGTAGTGTTTTTCGTGTATCCAAAATGGTTAATTGCGTGCTTGATACGATTTCACTGTATTGGCGAGTCACCGTAGCAGTATAAGAAAGTGTTTGTAAAAAATTTAGAGCAGTGCGTTCACCCGTTAGGATTGTTCTTGCATGACCTTTAATAGTCAAAAAAGGTTTGTTGCTTTCCAGCGTATCGCCTTCATTATTATGCCAAGTGAGAGTAGTTATGTTTCCTAATTGAGCAAATACTTCGTTTACCCAAGCTTGACCGCATAGGACAGCAGGTTCTCGACTGATAACCGTTGCTGTAATTTCTTGATCGTCAGGGATAAGTTGAGCTGTTATGTCCCCGGAGCCTATGTCTTCTTTTAATGCAAACGTAACTTGCGATTGGATGTGCTCGGATAATAGAGCGTTCAGAAGGGTCATGTACTATCCTAATTTTGCCAAGTAAATAAAGAGTATTGTAGCGTTATATTGGTAATGCGTCAGTGTTGATTTTTTTATATTCATTGATTTGCATGGTCTTTCTAGACAGAAAAGAGCATAAATTTAGAATTTGTAAGTATAGATCTAGCTTTTTAAATGGAACTTCTTGCTTAACTGGGCACTATTTTTGTGTTTCTACCTGAGGCGGACTTAAGAGCGGATTAGTCTCTATAGAGCTAATAATGTGATACA
This sequence comes from Marinomonas sp. BSi20584, assembly GCF_002792415.1. Taxonomy (NCBI): domain Bacteria; kingdom Pseudomonadati; phylum Pseudomonadota; class Gammaproteobacteria; order Oceanospirillales; family Oceanospirillaceae; genus Marinomonas; species Marinomonas sp. BSi20584. The sequence continues at coordinate 218,765 of NZ_KZ454869.1, read as the reverse complement.
GATTATCATTTTTTGAATAGTATATTGGCTTTGATACTGTGTATTCTTCGCTGTCTGAAGCGAAACATAGGATTCATGCAGTTTATACATCTCATATCTCTGGTGAATTTTGGTGGGGCGCCTTAAGCTTTAAGGCATTTATTATGGAGTTTTTACCTATTTTTATCTGTTTTTAGATGAATTCTAGGAGATTTAAAAGCTTCAAAAGTGCTTTGAGTACTTCAATCTTTATTTGGGTGGCTAGGCGATCTCTTGATTAGGTGTTAATCTAACGCCCGAATTAGATGCTTCTGATATGTAAAAAAGCCTTGTTTAGCGTAAGGTTTTAGTAAAATATCTAGAATGCAAAATCTTAGAAGTGCTCTATCTATGCGCATTCTAAGTAAATGACTTTGATTTTTTACATGCGTTTAGTAAGGCTATTTGCATGTGGAAATTTAATGTTGGGTTTGATGAACCAAACCCAAATTGGAAGCGAACTGACTAGATTTTTAGTGGTCGATGCAATGGAAATAAAATTAAAACAATAATAATTGCCATTGGAACGGATAAAAACGACGCGTTTTAAAACGTAATATACAGTGCGTCGTTTTATCCTAGGTCGGCTGGAACTTAATGGCTATTCATATGAGTTCCGACGGTTCGTTTAAGTAGCCTCCAAGGCTTAAATACACATAATGTCCTTGGTAGGTTAGTATCTGTTCTAATAGCGGGAGTTATTAACACGATGACTGAGCAGCATATTCTCGAAGACATCGATCCAATTGAAACTAAAGAGTGGGTCGATGCGCTTGAGTCTGTCCTTCGCGAAGAAGGTCCTGATCGCGCGCAATACATTTTAAATCGTTTGACGAATGAAGCTTCAAAAGCTGGTACGTCAATGCCGTCGTCTATTACGACTGCATACCGGAATACAATCGCTCCTGAAAATGAGAAGCCATTGCCGGGTGATGTATTTATGGAACGTCGTATACGCTCTATAATTCGTTGGAATGCATTGGCTATGGTAATGAAGGCAAACCGTGTTGATTCAACACTTGGTGGCCACATTACAAGCTTCTCTTCTGCAGCAACGCTTTATGATATCGGTTTTAACCACTTTTTCCGTGGTAATGACGGTAAACAACAAGCGGATATGGTCTTTTTCCAAGGTCATATTTCCCCAGGGATTTACGCGCGTTCATACATTGAAGGGCGTTTGACAGACGAACAGCTTGATAACTTCCGTCGTGAAGTGGATGGCAAAGGTATCTCTTCTTACCCGCATCCTTGGTTGATGCCGGATTACTGGCAATTTCCTACAGTGTCTATGGGTCTTGGGCCATTACAAGCGATTTACCAAGCGCATGTGATGAAGTACCAACATAGTCGTGGTCTTATTGATCAAGGCGACCGTAAAGTATGGGCGTTCCTTGGTGATGGTGAATGTGATGAGCCAGAATCTTTAGGTGCAATCGCTCTTGCGGGACGTGAAAATCTAGACAACCTTATTTTTGTGATCAACTGTAATCTACAGCGTCTTGATGGCCCTGTACGTGGTAACAGTAAAATTGTTCAGGAACTTGAAGGTGTGTTCCGTGGCGCTGGCTGGAATGTCATTAAGTGTCTATGGGGTCGTCATTGGGATCCTCTTTTCGCGAAAGATCACAACGGTTTGCTTGTTAAACGTATGAATGAAGTTTGTGATGGTGAGCTTCAGAACTACAAAGCAAATGGTGGTGCTTATACTCGTGAACATTTCTTCGGCAAATATCCAGAATTGCTAGAAATGGTTAAAGACATGACTGACGATGAGATTATGAATCTTAATCGCGGCGGGCATGATCCTTACAAAGTTTACGCAGCGTATTCCGAAGCGACTTCTCATAAAGGTCAACCGACTGTTATCTTGGCGCAAACCGTTAAAGGTTACGGCATGTTTAAAGCGGCTGAAGCGCAAAACACTGCGCACCAAACGAAGAAGTTGGATGAGGAATCTCTTGCTCAGTTCCGCGATAAATTCGGTATCCCTATTAGCGATGAAGAGCTAAAAGACTTACCTTATTACAAGCCAGCTGAAGACAGTCCTGAAATGCAATATATGCGCTCTCGTCGTAAAGAGTTGCATGGCGCTTTCCCTATTCGTAACCATGATTGTGAAGCGCTTGAAGTGCCTTCTTTGGAAGCATTCAAATCTCAGATCGCGGGAACAAATGGGCGTGAAATTTCTACAACTATGGCGTTTGTGCGTGCACTGAATGTTATGGTTAAAGATAAAAACATTGGTGAGCGCGTTGTTCCAATCGTTGCCGATGAAGCCCGTACCTTTGGTATGGAAGGTATGTTCCGCCAGCTAGGTATTTATTCATCTGAAGGTCAGCGTTATACGCCTCATGACCATACTCAGATTATGTACTACAAAGAATCTTCTGACGGTCAGATTTTGCAAGAAGGTATCAATGAGCCAGGTGCATTCTCTGCATGGTTGGCATTGGCTACGTCTTATGCAAACAGCGCTCTTCCAATGATTCCTGTTTATATTTATTACTCAATGTTCGGTTTCCAGCGTATTGGTGACTTGGCTTGGGCGGCAGGTGATTCACAGGCGCGCGGTTTCTTGATTGGTGCAACAGCAGGTCGTACTACGCTAAATGGCGAAGGTTTGCAGCATGAAGATGGTCATTCCCATATTCAGGCTGGTCTTATTCCAAATTGTGTGTCTTATGATCCAACTTATTCATACGAAGTCGCTGTTATCGTGCAAGATGGCTTGCGTCGTATGTATAAAGAAAAAGAGAGTGTTTTCTATTACCTAACAGTAATGAATGAAAACTACACACACGAAGATATGCCTGAAGGTGTTGAAGAAGGCATTATCAAGGGGATGTACAAGCTTAAATCTCATGCTAAGAAAGCCAATAAGAAACAAGTTCAATTGCTTGGTTCTGGCGTTATTCTTCGTGAAGTTGAAGCTGCTGCAGAGATCCTATTTAATGATTTCGGTGTTAACTCTGATATATGGAGTGTAACGTCTTTCAATGAGCTGCGTCGCGAAGGTCTTGATGTAAGCCGTTGGAATATGCTTCACCCTGAGTCAGAAGCTCGCAAATCTTATGTTGAATCTTGCTTGAATGGCAATGGCCCTGTGATTGCATCTACCGACCATATTAAATTGTTCGCAGATCAAATTCGTCCATTTATAACAGGTACATACAACGTACTTGGTACTGATGGTTTTGGCCGCAGTGATACTCGTGCTCAATTGCGTCACTTCTTCGAAGTTAACCGCTATTGGGTAGTAGTTTCTGCCTTGAATGCATTGTCAAAAGACGGTGTGATTGATGCATCTGTAGTTAGTGGAGCAATTGCTAAGTTTGGTTTAGATCCTGAAAAGCCAAACCCTGTAACGTGCTAATTACCTGACAAGCTAGGTATCTGGCTTAGTGTATGTTTGTAGCTAAGCTAGATAAGTTTTTAAGTTTGATGCGTCTATAAGACAAAGGAGATTTCTGTGAGTACTGAAATCATTCGAGTACCGGATATTGGTGGTGCGACTGATGTCGAAATTATCGAGATCAGTATTAAGGTTGGTGACATTATTGAAGTGGACCAATCTATTATTGTTTTAGAAACAGATAAGGCTTCCATGGATGTTCCATCTTCCATGGCTGGTAAAGTAAAAAGCATTTCTGTGAAAGAAGGCGATAAAGTTTCTGAAGGTGATGAGCTTCTTGTTATTGAGGTTGAAGGTGCAGAAAAATCCGCTCCTGAAACGCCAGTAGAAGCTTCTGCGCCAGCAAAATCTGCCGAGAAGACTGCTCCAGCTTCATCATCTTCTAGTGAAGAAAAAGTTTCTGTGCCTGATATTGGTGGTGCGACTGACGTAGAAGTTATTGAAGTCTGTGTTGCTGAAGGTGATATGGTTGAAGAGGGTGACTCTTTGATCGTTTTGGAAACTGATAAAGCATCTATGGATATACCTTCGCCGTTTACAGGCAAGATCGGTAAAATTTCGATCAAAGTAGGTGATACTGTTTCTGAGGGTGCTGACATCCTTATGTTAATAACTGAATCATCTACGCCTGCAGCTTCAGAAGAAAAAGCGGAAGCACCAAAATCTTCAGCGCCTGCGGCTGCAGCGCCTGTATCTGGTGGTGTTGAGACTGTTAAGGTTCCTGATATTGGTGGTGCGGAAGGTGTAGAAGTTATCGAAGTTGCTGTAGCGGCTGGTGATAAGGTTAAAGAGGGCGATTCTATTATCGTTCTTGAAACTGATAAAGCTTCCATGGAAATCCCTGCGCCGAAATCAGGAACAGTTAAATCTGTTTCTATTAAAGTTGGTGATAAGGTTTCTGAAGGTCATCTTGTTCTTGAGCTTGAAGTGGAAGGTGGTTCTGAAGTTGCGGCGTCTGCGCCGGTTGCTGAAAAAGCGGCTCCTGCTTCTGCTGAAGCGCCTAAAGCTAGTACTGCAAAAGCAGCTCCTGCGGCGGATCAATCTGCTGTATTGTCTGAACCTTCTAAGAAAGTTCACGCAGGTCCAGCGGTGCGTATGCTTGCTCGTGAGCTAGGTGTTGATCTATCTCTTGTTCGTCCTACTGGCCCTCGTGGTCGTATTACGAAAGAAGATTTACATGCCTATGTGAAAGCGGCTGTACAAAAGGCTGCATCAGCTCCAGCGGGTGTTGCAACAGGTTCCGGTTTACCGACTGTGCCTGATCAAGACTTTAGCAAGTTTGGCGATATCGAAGTTGTTAAGATGAGTAAGATTCAGCGTCTAACTGCTCAAAACATGGTTCGCAACGCGCTTGTTGTGCCTCAAGTTACTCAGTTTGATAAGGCTGATATCTCTGACCTTGAAGACTTCCGCAAAGGATTGAAAGGCGAAATGGAGAAGCAAGGTGTTAAATTGACGCCACTTCCATTCCTGATTAAAGCTGTTGCACAAGCTATGGTTGCAAATCCTAGTTTCAATGTGTCGCTAATGGCCGATGGTGAAAGCTACGTTCAGAAGCATTATGTACACATTGGTATTGCTGTGGACTCTCCTGCTGGTTTGGTTGTTCCTGTTTTGCGTGATGCAGATAAGAAGTCAGTGATTCAAATAGCAAAAGAAGCGAGCGAACTGATTAAGAAAGCGCTTGATAAGCAACTTAAACCTGCCGATATGCAAGGTGGTTGTTTTACTATTTCTAGTTTGGGTGCAATTGGCGGTACTGGATTTACTCCTATCGTTAACTGTCCTGAAGTAGGTATTCTTGGTGTTTCTAAAGCAGACATCGAGCCACGTTGGAATGGTAAAGAATTTGAGCCTCGTACAATGTTGCCATTGTGCTTGTCTTATGACCACAGAGCTGTGAATGGTGGTGATGCTGGTCGTTTCATGACCTTCTTGAACTCATTGCTAAGTGATGTGCGTCGCTTGTCTCTTTAATGGGTCACTTTGGTGAATAGCTAAATAAATAAAAAGCCGCTTACAAAGCGGCTTTTTTTTGGTCTATAACTTTTTGATTTTAGTGTTTTTTTTTCGGTTTAGTATTTTTGGTTCACTAAGTAATTTTCTTATGTACTGGGTAGGTTGTTAACAGCCTGCATCAAGGCAGATTTTCGTGAGTCGCAGAACGCATTGTGTGGCAATCGGTTTAATACGCCCAATTTTTCAAGTCGTTCTGTGGTTTGTCCGTTGGGACTAAATATATAAACGGCACAATCTGCTTCTATAGCGTCTTTGATGGCGTTTTCCAATGCAAGACCAATAGTTAGGTCCATCATAGGGACTGCGCTCAGATCTAATACTACAGCCTTATAGTTATGTATCCGATTGTGGTGTTTTGCGATGGCCTTACTTGCGCCAAAAATCATTGGTCCGGACAAATAGAAAAGTAATACTTTTCCGTCTGCTTGATCTAGTAATGATTTTTCTTCCTCAGATAGTGGGATGTCATCATCAGCATCACTGATTGCTTTTACATTTCCTGATTGTAGTCGGCTGAGTTTTTCTATTGTCATTATGTTGGCTATAAAGACGCCGATTCCTACCGCGACCATAAGGTCAACAAACACGGTTAGTGCCATTACGCCATACATGATTATGGTTGGCGAGAGGGCAACTTTGTGTGCGCGCTTCAAGAAGCTCCAATCGAGAATATTAATCCCTACATATAAGGCTATGCCAGCAAGCACGGCCATTGGGATCGGGCTGATTAGCTCTGATGCTCCAAGTACAACCAGTAAAAGAATTAAAGCTCTTGTGATGCCTGCAAGTGGTGATTTGCCACCGGACTGTATGTTCACCACGGTTCCCATAGTGGCACCAGCGCCAGGAAGGCCGCCAAGCAGGCCCGAGAAGAAGTTGGCTGTGCCTTGACCGATAAGCTCTCGATTCGAATCGTGCTCTTTGCGGGTTAGGCTATCAGCAATGACGGCTGTTAACAGAGTATCAATACAACCTAAAGTGCCAAGCACCAATCCATTGATGATCATTTCAATAAATACTGAACGTTCAAAATGAGGCCAGTGGATAGATGGTAAGCCAGATGGAATAACACCGATACGACGTACATCCGAGTCACTAAATAGCACAACAGAAACAAGAGTTATTGCGACTAAAGCGACAAGTTGGGGAGGGATGTAGCGACGCCAGTGCTTAGGAAGATAAAATAATACGCCTAATGTTAATAGGCCTAGAAATAATTCGGAAAACTTCAAGTTAACAATAAGGGTTGGTAATGCAGTCAAGGTTCCCATTACGCCGCCAGATGGCGATGCGTGTCCTAAGAAAGGGGCAATTTGTAAGATGATTAAGATAATGCCGATGCCAGACATGAATCCTGAGATTACGCTATATGGCATGAGTGTTATGTATTTACCTAACTTCAGATAACCTAATGTGATTTGGAATAAGCCGGCGATCATAACTACGGTAAAAGCCATCGCTACACCGCCTTCTGGACTGCTAGCCATCATACTGGTCAATACCGCAGTCATGATGACGGTCATTGGTCCAGTTGGCTCTGAGATTAGGCTGGTAGACCCACCAAAAATCGCAGCAAATAGGCCGACGAGTATAGCGCCCCAGAGTCCTGCTTCTGCACCGGCTCCTGAGGCAACGCCAAACGCTAATGCGAGAGGTAGCGATACAATAGCGGTGGTTGCGCCGCCGAATAAATCGCCCACAAGAGTCCAATCTTTAAAGCGAGAAAAATCAATGATCATTGTTTTTTTTACCTGTCCGTTATTTATGTTCAAATCAATCCGTTGAAATAATCCATAGTGCTCTTTTTGCAAAAGAGCCCGCATAATGCGGGCTCTTTGTCATTTCCTAGAGAGAAGCTGTAGGTTTTATTCTACATTGGCTTCTGAAATTGATTCAGAGCCTTTTTCTTCTTCTCGAGCAATCCTAGGGTCGTTTTTCACACGACCTGCTGATGCACGTCGACGTGAAGTCGCAGCATTGCGTTTTTCTTCTTGCTCTAAACGAAGCTTCTCTTGCTGAGCCAAAATAGCGGCTGGTAATTCTACCGGTGCTTTGGCTTCTATGTTTGCTTGCTTAGTGGCTGGTTTGCCACGTCCACGGCGAGGAGTTCGAGTTGAGCTACCTGCAGTGTTTTGTACTTTCTCTTCTTCCACTTCTTTGGTTTCGGAGGAATTCACGGCTGCAGTTTCTGAGGTGACTGGATCAGTCGTAACTTCAGTAGCTTCTTGTGTAAGCTCTATTGCTGCAGTCTCGGCTTCTACTGTTGCTGGTTTTTCTGGTGCTTCGGTTTTTATCTCTTCCGTTACACTTGCTTCTTCCACTAGTTCTTCAGTCGAGGTTGCTACTTGAATCTCTGCTGTAGAAGTTGCTGTTTTTGGTTCCGCTTCAGCTTGTTTTGCTTTGGTTTCTTCTGTTGTAATTGTTTCAACTTCCGGTGTCTCTTGCTCAATTTTACGCATTTGAGCTTTTACTGACATCTTAGGTTTTGCAGGTTTAGCTTCAGGAGATTTTTCTTTAGTTTCTTCTGTTGCTTGCTCGGCATCAGTAGATTCTACTTTCTCAGCTTCAACAGCTTCAACAGCTTCAACAGCTTCAACAGCTTCAACAGCTTCAACAGCTTCAACAGCTTCAGGCTCATCTTTTGTAGAGGATTCTGATGTTGTGTCTGCTGATTTTGCTTCGACTTCAGTTTTTGCATGCTTAACGTCTGAAGTGATTGATGCTTCTTCTGTTTGCGCCACAGTAACTTCAGTAGATTGTGCTTCATCGTTTTCAGATTCAACATTTTCTTGCTGTACGTTGTTTTCTTCTTTTTGCGGGCGACGTGAACGACGTGAACGACGTGAGCGGCGTTGAGGCTCATCACCGTTTTCGTTGTTTTCCACTTCAGCATTTTGAGCAGCTTCTACCAGAGCGGCATCTTCTTGCTCTTGTTGTTTAGTAGCTTCTAGTGCTTCGTCTTTTAGTTTGCCGTTGCGACGACGGTTATCATTGCGATCGCGTTTGCGTTCTTTAACTTCAGGAACTTCTTTCTGTGGTTGGCGCGGAGTTGCTTTTACAGCAGCTTCTTGCTTCTCAACTCTTGGTTCTTGAGTTTCTTGTTTATTGCCACGGTTGTTGCGACGGTTGTTATTACTTCCCTTGGTGCTAGCTTCGGCTTGCTCTCGGCGAGATTGACGAGTAGAGCGATTTTTTTCAGCTGTATTGTTGTCATCACGGTCCGCATTTTGATGCTTAACATTGCGTTTGTTTCGGTTTACACGATTGCCGTTAGGCTTGCTTGACGTATCACGATCATTTTGTGAAGGCGCTACAGGAGGCGTTTTGCTAACGGTTTTTTGTTTTGGCTTGCTTTGAGTTTCGCCAAACAATGCCGTCATGAAGCGTTTAAACAAACTTGGCTTGTTTTGCGCATTTTTGATTGCCTTTGGCGCGACGGCTGCTGCTTGTGCTGGTGCCGTGTGCTCAGGAGCTGGTGCTTTAGGTGCAATGCTGGTTACGGCCGCTTGTGGGCGAACGTTTTCATTTGCTTTGCGAGGCTCATATGGCGGCTGCTCTGGTGTCTCTACCAATGTGTAGCTGTTCTCATTTTGCATAACAACTGTACTGTCATCACGAATACGCTCTACTTCAAAGTGTGGCGTTTCCATATGAGGATTTGGTACAAGAATAATATGAACATTGTTACGTTTTTCAATTTTAGCAATGTTAGTGCGTTTCTCGTTTAATAAGAAAGTTGCAACAGATACTGGTAAAACGGCACGAATTTGAGCTGTGCGCTCTTTAGAGCATTCTTCTTCGATTAGGCGAAGTACAGAAAGCGCTAGAGATTCCACGTCACGGATGAATCCTTGGCCATTACAGCGAGGACAAACGATACCACTTGTTTCACCAAGTGAAGGGCGTAGGCGCTGACGTGACATTTCCAGCAAACCGAAGCGAGAAATGCGACCAAGTTGAACGCGAGCACGATCCGCCTCTAGAGCGTTCTTCATGCGGGTTTCAACTTCTTTCTGGTTGCGTACTGGTGTCATATCGATGAAGTCGATAACAACCAAGCCGCCAATGTCGCGAAGGCGTAATTGGCGAGCAATTTCGTCTGCGGCTTCTAAGTTGGTTTGTAATGCTGTTTCTTCTATGTCTCCGCCTTTTGTGGCGCGAGCCGAGTTAATATCGATAGAAACTAAGGCTTCTGTCGGATCGATAACAATAGAGCCACCAGAAGGCAGGCGGACTTCACGCTGGAAAGCCGTTTCGATCTGAGTTTCGATCTGGAAACGGTTAAACAGAGGAGTTGAGTCGGTATACATTTTAATGCGCGACTTAAAGTGCGGCATTACTTGCATGACGAAGTTGATCGCGTCTTGGTAGGCGCTTTTCTCATCAATCAGTACTTCGCCAATGTCTTCACGTAAGTAATCGCGAATGGCGCGGATAACGATGTTGCTTTCTTGATAGATTAAGAAAGGAGCAGGTTTTTCAGATGCGGCTTTAGTAATGGAAGACCATAGAGTATCAAGGTAATCCAAATCCCACTGCAATTCTTCAGTTGAGCGACCAACGCCAGCAGTACGAACAATAAGGCCACCATTTTCTGGCGTGTTCAAACCTGACATAGCTTCTTTAAGGTGTGATCTGTCATCGCCGTCGATACGACGAGATATGCCACCAGCGCGAGGATTATTTGGCATCAAAACCAAATAACGACCTGCTAAGCTAACGAAAGTGGTTAAAGCAGCACCTTTATTGCCGCGTTCTTCTTTATCCACTTGAACAATCACTTCTTGACCTTCGCTTAACACATCTTTGATGTTAATTCGGCCTTCATGGTTCGATTTTTTGGAAAAGTAGGTCTTGGAGATTTCTTTTAAAGGTAGGAACCCGTGGCGATCTGCGCCGAAGTCAACAAAAGCAGCTTCTAGACTCGGCTCAATGCGAGTGATGCGGCCTTTATATATATTCGACTTCTTCTGTTCGCGTGAACCGGATTCGATGTCTAGATCATATAGACGTTGTCCGTCTACTAGGGCGACGCGCAACTCTTCTTGTTGAGTTGCATTAATAAGCATTCTAATCATTATATGTGTGAACTCTGTTAGCTGATTACGAAAGAGTCACAACAGTGATAGGGTAACCATTAATAAATCTGACTCAGAATTAGAGCAAGTCATTCAGTGTTCTCTGGCGAGAGGAGTACGCGATTCGTTTATTTTATTTTAAACGCTTTTATGCGGTCGCTGCCGTGATCAATACTAAATAGTCTCTTTAACCGGTCTCGTTTCTTTGCTTTTACGAAACAACGCGAACGCGCGGCCTAGCAATTTTAATGAGAGTTCCTTCCACTGAAGCGGATTTTTCCGAATCATGCGGTTTATTATTTAAGATTAACTGTTACAGAGGTAAGATAGGGGGCCAAAGTGTCGCTTCGGCAATTGTCATTCAATTCTTGCATCTTATCTTCGAGGTGTTTTGTTGCCTCTTACCCTTTGCGAATGTGAATATAACAGTAAAAACTAAGTGCTTCAATTATAAAGGAAACCAATCTTAGCTTATGTCGGACTCAGAACTAAAATCAGCAGAGCGTCCCGCGGTTCGTTACGTCACGATTGACGACAATAATACGGGTCAGCGAATCGATAATTTTTTGGTTACCTTTTTAAAGGGTGTTCCGAAAGGCAAGATTTACAACTTACTTAGGAAAGGGGAAATACGCGTCAATAAGAAGCGGACCAAGCCTGACTATCGCCTTCAAAATGAAGATGTTGTACGTATTGCGCCAATTGTTATTGCGCCAGAATCCGACAAGCCTGTCTTGTCAGATCGCCTTAAAAGCGAGATAGAATCACGTATTGTCTACGAGGACAAGGGGTTGATCGTCATTAATAAACCTTCCGGCTTAGCCGTTCATGGTGGCAGTGGTTTGAGTTTCGGTCTGGTTGAAGTTATTCGCCAAATGCGACCGCTAGAGAAGTTTATTGAGCTTGTTCATCGACTTGATCGTGATACTTCTGGTCTGATCATGGTCGCTAAGAAGCGCGCAGTCCTCAAAGAATTACATACAGCATTACGCGAAAAAGAAGGCGTACAAAAAACTTACCTTGCATTGGTTTATGGCAGCTGGCCTAAAAGAAAATTGCAAGTTAACGCCCCTTTATTAAAAAATGAACTGCAATCTGGCGAGCGCGTTGTAAGAGTACACACTGACGGAAAAGAGAGTTTGACTCGGTTTAAGTTAGTTCGACAGTTTGAAGGCTATAGTTTGGTTGAGTGTGAGCCGGTAACAGGGCGCACACACCAAATTCGGGTTCATACTCAATATGCTGGCTATCCGATTGTTGGCGATGAAAAATATTCTCCAGCGGAGTCTTTAAAAGAAACAAAGGCCCTTGGTTTTAAACGCTTGTGTTTGCATGCGACTCGCCTGGATATAATGTTGAACGGCGAACGTATGTTGTTTGAAGCCCCACTCGATAAAGAATGGCAAACCTTGATGAATGAAAACTTAACAGGAATTTTTTCCTAATCTTTTTTCATTATTGATTTCAATTATTAATCTAAAAAAGACTTGCTGATGCAGGTCTTTTTTTTACCTTACTGTTAGTGAATCTTGCTTCTGTGATGTGTATCACCTTTTTTTAGTACTGAATGCTTTAACATAGAGGAATGATTCCCTTGTCTTCAATAGGGAAACTTTTTTCTAAGATGAAAGGATTTTTCATGAAAACCCCAGATATTCGGATCATTCCGGGACTCATTTCTGTTTTTATCACGCTGTTAATCTGGTTTATTGCGCCTGTGCCCGATGGTGTATCTGCTAATGCTTGGCATTTGCTAGCTTTATTTGTTGGTACTGTGGTTGCCATTATAGGGAAGGCGATGCCAATTGGGGCTCTCGCGATTTTGGCGATTACTCTAGTGGCGCTAACTGGTGTTACTAGTGATACGCCTGCTGGCGCGATTAAAGACGCATTGAGTGGCTTTTCGAATTCTCTAATTTGGTTGATCGGTATAGCGATTGTTATTTCACGAGGCTTAGCAAAAACAGGGCTTGGAAACCGTATTGGTTACTACTTTATTTCTTTGTTTGGTAAAAAGACCATTGGTATTGGCTACGCTTTGGCTATTTCAGAATTGGTTATCGCACCGGTAACACCGAGTAATACCGCACGGGGTGGTGGTATAATTCATCCAATTATGAAATCCATTGCTACTAGTTTTGGCTCTTCGCCAGAGGAGGGAACCTCTCGTAAGATTGGTCATTATCTTGCTTTGGTTAATTACCATATTAACCCCATTACCTCGGCTATGTTCATTACAGCAACCGCACCCAATCCCCTAATTGTTAAATTAATCTCTGACGCCACTGGCGCTAATATTAGCATTACTTGGGGAACATGGGCGCTAGCGGCACTTTTGCCAGGCTTGGTGTGTATTGCACTTGTGCCTTTGGTTGTTTATGCCATTTATCCTCCCGAGATTAAAAGTACACCAGATGCAAAAACTTACGCAAAATCTCGACTCGCCGAAATGGGGCCTATGTCTTATGGAGAAAAAGTCATGGTGGCGGTGTTTGCTCTTTTACTTATTCTTTGGGCTGGTATTCCTGCGATGTTGTTCGGTGCAGACTATGCGGTGAATACAACGGCGGTAGCATTTTTAGGCTTGTCTGTTTTATTAGTAACAGGTGTTTTGAGCTGGGATGACGTGCTCAAAGAAAAATCCGCTTGGGATACGGTTGTATGGTTCTCCGCCTTGGTGATGATGGCCACTTTTTTGAATAAGCTTGGTTTGGTGCAATGGTTTTCGACTGTTGTTGAAAGTAATATTGAACACTTCGGATTTGATTGGGCTATTTCTGTCGTCATCTTAGTCGCAATTTATTTTTATGTGCATTATTTCTTTGCAAGTACGACCGCGCATATTACCGCCATGTTTGCGGCTTTTTATGCCGCAGGTTTGGCGTTAGGTGCACCACCTTTGTATCTTGGTCTGTTACTGGCTGGCGCGTCTTCCTTGATGATGTCATTGACTCATTACGCGACAGGCACATCGCCGATTATCTTTGGGTCTGGTTATGTCTCGATGGAAGATTGGTGGATCATGGGCTTTATTATGAGTGTCGTGAATTTAGCCGTATGGGGTGTTGTCGGCGGCTTATGGTGGAAGGTATTGGGTTACTGGTAATGAAAGCTTCAAATAAAAACAGTCACCTATTCGGAATGAATTAGGTGACTGTTGGTGATCGTTTTTCCTCCAGAATTGACTGGATGGTGATTAGATTTTAAAGCGATCTGTTAGTGATTTAAGTTGATGACTTAATGCTCTCAAGTTGCTAACGGCAGCAACAGATTCGATAGAGCCTTCAGTGGTTCGATCTGCTAACTGACGGACATTTTCAACACTGCGATTGATCTCATCAGACACTTGAGATTGCTCTTCCGCTGCGGTAGCTATTTGATTGTTCATATCTTGGACATAGCCAACTTGTTCGCTTATGTTTGCAAAAAGAGCCAAGACCTCTTTCGCTTGTTCGGCATTTTTAGTAGACAAATCGCGGCTTTTAAGCATTTTATCCAGAGACTCCTGGGCGCCATTTTGCAGTTCGACAATTAAGTCCTCAATCTCTTTAGCTGAACTTTGGGTTCTGCTGGCTAGACCACGCACTTCGTCAGCCACAACCGCAAAGCCTCGTCCGGCTTCACCAGCTCGCGCTGCTTCAATTGCTGCGTTAAGAGCAAGTAAGTTAGTTTGTTCAGCAACCGCTTTAATAACTTCTAATACGTTTCCAACGTTATCAGTACGTATTTTAAGTTGCTCCATTGCTTTACTAGTTACAGTCAAGTCGCTAGCTAACGATTCGATTGATTTCGCTGTGTCTGATACCTTCAAATTGCCTTGGTTTACTATGTTGTCGGTTTTAGTTGTTGCTTCTGCCGCAGTTTCTGCATTACGAGCAACTTCAGATACCGTTGATGACATTTCATTTATCGCTGTGGCAACTTGATCCGTCTCGTCTTTTTGAGACTGCATCATGGTTTGGCCTTGCTTTGAAATCGCTTCTAATTGCTCACTGGTTGAGCTCAGGTTTAGGACACCAGTAATCACTTCAGAAATGAGCTTGTTTAGAGTCCGGCTCATGACTCCAATGTTGTTATAAAGTTGACCTAATTCGTCTTTGCGGTCAGTGTTTAATATCTGAGTTAAGTCACCTTCAGAGATTTTCTCAACCGCAGTCATAACCTCATTCATTGGTTTTATAATCATATGACGGATCAGCATAGCAAAGAAAATACCCATTAGAATAGCGATGGCGGTTACTGTGATTAGGAGTGTTGAAACTCGATCGCCATCCTCTTTACTTTTTTGTTCTTGAAGTAGTGTTATTGAATCAATTTTATCGTTCATATCTGCTGACAAAGCCATCAGATTTTTTTGCGCTCTTATAAGTTCAGCATTAACGGTTGGGTTGCTTTTTCCAAGTTTTTCGTATCCGTTTAAAAGAGACAGTATTGTTTGCTTTTTGTCCTGAAGATCGTTTGATAGCTGTAGGCTTTTTGTTTGGTTAATAATGGCTTGGAACCTTGTGGTGACAAGCTCAATAGGTATATTTTCTTTTTTGATGACATGGTCATTTATCTCAGATGTCAGTGCATACCAGCTGTTTGCAACATCCAATGCAGTGTTCATGTTCTCTATATCATTTTGCTGGCGAAGCTGTTGAATCGTTTGATCATATTGATTAAATATATTGCGGCGTAGCTTAGTCGCATTATCGTCAATTGCTTCCCAGTTTTTTCGGGCATCAGTAAGATTGGTTAGTGCTTTTTTATACTCTAAGAGATTTTGCTCTGTTAGTTTTACTAGTTCTCTAACATCTGAACCGTTGTATAAATTTTTACCTTCCTTTAAAAAGTCAGCGAGCACTTCTGTACGGCGAAGTAACTCATCTTTGTCCTTTGCTGAGCCTGACGTTACATAAAGTTCTCTGGCTCTTTGCATTTCAACAACCGTATCGTCTAAATCGTTCGATAAACGAACCTTATCCGCTCTACTTAGTAGAGTGTTTACACCTGAAATACCGACTATTCCAACAATAAGAGCAAGTAATAACACAGACCCAAAGCCTAAACCAAGTTTAGTGCCTATTTGCCTGTCTTCGAGAAATTTTTTCATGAGAATGCTTCCTTAGCTATTCTTTGGGGTAGAAGGGGTATAGAGCGGTTAAATATTATCCTTATTATTCATGTAACCGTTTTCTTGGTGGTTATCATAACGGGTATGCCTAGTCTCAATAAACAGTAAAAACGTGCATAAAATAAGATGTTTCAAGGTTTTGGTTATGATTGTAATGCAGTACTTTGATGTGTATCGTTTATGTATTAATTCGTTTTTGGTAGTGGTAGGGTGTCGTTCCTAGTGCTTTTTTAAAATGATTGTTCATATGACTTTGATCGAAGAAGCCGCATTCTGAGGCGACGTTACTTGGTTGATCACCATTTTTGAGTAAAGTTTTTGCCTTTTGTAGCCGAGATTGAATCTGATATTGGTGAGGAGTGAGGCCAAATGATGCTTGGAATTGGCGAATGAGATGATATTTACTCATACCAACGATTCTTGATAAGTTTTCTAGGCTAATTTCCTGACTGGCATAAGCATGAATGTATTCTTTCGCAATTAGTAATGATTTATTTGCCTTTTTCGTAGGAATGACTGAACTGTTGATTTTGCTATTGATAGATAATTGTACAAAAAAACTATAAACCGTTGTTTCTAAGGTTAGCTTTGATGGTTTATCAGCGAGAGAGCTGAATATTAGGTTAAATTGTTTTATAAGCTTTTCGTCGTCAATAATCGGACGATGGAAATAGGGTGCGTTTTTCGATTTGAATGTAAAGTCACTCAAAAGATCATCAAAAAGCTCTGGGGTTGGGTACATGGCTCGATACCCCCAGCCATTTTCTGAGGCGGGTCCACCAGTATGGGCGGTATCTGCATTCACAATAACTAAACTACCCGCACCAGAAGTGTGGTTTTCTCCTTGGCTGAAAAAACTTTGTGCCCCATGTTCAATGACGCCAATAGCGTAACCTTCGTGTATATGTTTTGAGAAGTGCTGATTTTTGAAGTTTGCTCGAACACATTCAATCCCATCGTAACAATCCAGATTAAAGAAATGTGAACCGATTTCCGTTTCCATAAAATGTCCTTTGGGTTGTTGAGATGTTATAAAAACGCAATTTTATCCTATAAGCAAATATCTCTATATAGATAATAGATTCTTGCTTTATATAGGAGGATTTATGTTTGATCTTGGTGGCGCTACTGTTTTGTATTACATAGCAATTTGTTTGGTTGCGGCAGGGACGCCAGGTCCAGGTACGCTTGCTGTATTGAATTCTGCTTTGTACTTTGGGGTAAGGCGAACACTGCCTTTAATGTTAGGCATTGTATTTGGTTTGGGGGTTGTTGCGGTGGCAACTGTAACGGGTCTAAGCGAGTTAGTTTTGCACTCGACGTTGGCTTTTGCTGTAATCAAGTATGTTGGCGGTTTGTATATCGGCTATTTGGGAATTCGTATCTTATGGCCTTTATTTAACAGTAAACAAGAAGAGGTGAAGTCACAAAAGCCCGGGAAGAAAATGACATTCGTAACGGGGGTTATTCTGTCTATTTTTAACCCGAAAACCTTAGTTGTTTTCACCGCTCTGCTTCCTGCTTTTATTCATCAAGAAAGCAGCGTGATTTCACAGACTGTTAGCCTTACTCTAATTTTGTTGCTTTGTACTTTTCTTGTGCATTTAACCTACAGTACGTTGTGTGGTTATGTGTCTGATTTCTTTGTACGACATATGATGTGGGTAGATGCCATTACAGGGTCGATGTTTGTCTGTTTTTCAATCGCTGTTTTGTTGTTGTCTTAACGTGTGTTTATTATGATGAATAGGTAGATGAATGCATCAATTAAGTAAGGAGTAATACTGTGACGGTAAAGCAATTTTGGATCGATCCTTATCAGACTGAATTGACGACAACTATTACTCATATTGATGGCAATCAGATTCAGCTCGCAGAAAGCATTTTTTATGCTGAGTCTGGTGGCCAAGAAAGTGATGCTGGAAGTATTGGTGGCTATGAAGTCATTAAGGCGGAAAAAGTAGGTAAATCTATTCTTTATACTCTTGCTACAGACCCTGAATTTTACGTTGGTCAATCTGTGTTTGTGAAAATTGATTGGCCTCGTCGATATAGTTTGATGCGTTTGCACTTCGCCGCGGAAGTGGTTTTGGAATTATTTTACAAAGCACTGCCAAATTTAGAGAAAATGGGCGCGCATATTTCAGAGACTAAAAGTCGGATCGATTTTGAATGGCCAGAAAGTATTTCATCCATGCTGCCAGATATTCAAGCTCAAGCTCAGTTGTTAATTGATGCAGATTTGCCCATCGAAAAAGGTTTTTCGGATGAGCAAGCAGAGCGTCGATATTGGAAGCTTGATGGTTTTGCGCAAGTTCCTTGTGGTGGAACGCATGTTAAAAGCACGATAGAACTTGGAAGTATCAAATTAAAAAGAAAGAACGTCGGTAAAGGCAAAGAGCGAGTAGAAATTTATTTGGTTTGAGTGCAGGTAATAGATAAAGAAAAGGGCAGCCAGATGGTTGCCCTTTTCGTTTTTATAGCTTTAAGGTATTAGCTTTTAAATCTTAGTCCTTAAAACTTGAACTCTTATACCTTAGGGATGCCTGTGATATAACCAACAGCAGCACCGTAACGGTCTTTGTAGTTAGCGCGGATGTATGGATCTAATGTGTCTTTTACTTTCGCGTGTAGTTTGTCATCCCAATCACCAGCGTGTTGGATGTTACTCATGATGTAAGTCCAGCCGTTGATTTCATCTACTGCGTGTAAGCCAGTTGATTCTGCACCAGCTGGACAAGACATGATGCGAGATAGTTCGCCGCTGTCTACGTTATAAGCCCAAAGGAAGTTGTTTACGTGGTTGCCGCTGTCTTCACCAATGAACAAAGTGCGAAGTTTTTCAGAGAACTTGATGTTGTCTGGGTTCGCAATGCGATCAGCGTGAGCTGTGTTACCAAGTGCATCAGGCGTCGCTAAGTCTTCACCAATTAGGTTTGCAGGCGCATGCATATGAACAGATACCCATTCACTGTCGATTGCTTGGCCGTTGTGGTCTTTCTGACCGCCGGTCAATTTATGCTCATAAACCGCACCCGCTTTAGGACCTTCAACATGAATGTCGTTGCTGCCATCTGTCATGGTTTTGTAGATGTAAGACATAGCGGAATAGGCTTTTTTGTCTTTAATGTTGACAGTGGTGCCTTCCATTTTTGTGAATCCCAATGATCCGCCAACTAATGCAGCGTAACGGTGAGTTTCTAGGAAAGCGGCTTCTTTTTCCATGCCAGGTTTTAGTTTCACCCAGTTGGTTTTACCGCCGTAGCCAATTTTGGTGAAGCTAGAGTCTTTAGGGTCTTTAGTATGAACTTCCATGATGTCAGTCGATTTAATACCAGCATCTACCAAACGTTGAATCTCATCACTATTGGCTTCGCCTAATTTGATCCAAGAAATATCACCTGCACCTGGGCCTTTACTAGAAACTTGAGTCCATTTAGCCACATAAAGCTTACCCGAAGAAAGGTCGCGAGCTTTGTCAGCAATGAACATGAACAAACCGCTGTTTGTGGCATCATCACCCATGATAACAGTGCGCTCATCAGGCATAACTTGTACAAGCTCGTGAGAAATACGACCCATACAGTAATGTTTCTTGATAGACCCCGTTCCGTCTTTGTTGACCGTTACTTCAGGCAGATGGCCATAGTTATAAGGTTTGCCTTTGTTCTCATCACCAAATAGGTTTTTAGAATACGCTTTGAATTGTTTGTCATCCGTTTTAGACGCGTCTGGCTCGTATTCTTCACTGGAAAGATGAGTGCCCCAAGGAGATAGACTCGCACCACAAGTAATCCATAAACCTCCAACATTCGATGTATCAACGTTGTGGTATTTAACCAGTTTCAATTCACCGGTTTCTGGATTTTGGTCTAAGGTCAGAATAGCAATAGGAGAAGGTAGCTTGCCGTACATGTCTTCGCCAGCACCATCGCGAGTTGCATATTCAAATTGAACGACTGCAAAGACGTGATTACCGTAAACACCAGCGACTTTCGCGTCTTTAACGGTTAATAAGCTAGAGCCATCTGGACAGTCTGAGAAAAATTGGCGATTTCCGGCACTTGGATCAAGTATTGGCTTGTTGTTGATGTCGTAATAACCACCAGCAATTACTGTATTGCCATTACCGTCTGCAACTTTGTCGCCCGTCATGAAGAATGGCTGGTAATCCAGTTTAACCATGCGGCTTGTGCCATCTTCGAACTTCAATTGCATCGCTGAGTTAATAAGATTGGTTGACATGGCTGCAGGGTTGCTTAGTGATGGTGCGGCCATAGGAACAAAGCTAACAGAAGAAAGAGGGGCATCGGTCATTCCAGCAAAAGCAGTAGAGCTAAATACACCACCTGCAAGTGGTAGTAATGGTGCTCCAGCCATAAAGCCGAGCATACGACGGCGATTTGAGTCGACAGAATTAGTCATGGTTTTTTTCCTTGATTCCTACAGGTCGCAACCTGAACTACATGTGTAAAAAGAAAGTGAGAGAACCACTGAGATATGGTTCTTGAAAAGGATTAAATCAGGGTTTGATGAAGTTTCTGTGACAGGTTTAAGTTATTTGGTTGCAAATAGAAAAAATAATTCATGAATGAGAATGCTTTTTATTTCAATTAGTTAAACTCAGAGTAAATGCCCAGCTTGGCTTTTGAATCGAGCTTTCTTGCTATTGAGGATTCGTAACAAGGGCATTGGTTTTATGCGTCTCATGAATTTAATTATCATGAAATGAAGGAATAGGATATGTTTATGATCAAACGTGGGAGTAAATTAAATCATGAATATATCCATTTTAACTTTCGATGGCTTTAATGAGTTGGACTCATTTATAGCGCTTGGTATTTTGAATAGAGTGAAAAATAAAGGCTGGAAGGTATCTATTGCCAGCCCAACTAAACAAGTTAAGTCGATGAATGGTGTTGTGATTGAAAGGCAGGCTTCCCTTGAAAGCTTATCTTCTGCTGATGCTGTAATCATAGGGAGTGGGATAAAAACAAGAGAAGTGGTAGCTGATGCATCTATTATGGCGCAAATACAACTTGATCCAAGTCGTCAGGTCATTGGGGCTCAATGTTCTGGCGCTTTAGTTTTAGCTAAACTGGGATTATTGGATGATGTTCCTGCTTGTACAGATATAACAACATTGCCATGGGTAAAAGAGGCTGGCGTTGAAGTACTTAATCAAGCTTTTTTTGCAAAAGGAAATGTAGCTACTGCTGGTGGCTGCTTGGCTTCTCATTATCTTGCTGCTTGGGTTATTACTCGGTTAGACAGCATTGAAGAAGCGAAAAACGCTATCGACTATGTTGCCCCAGTTGGTGAAAATGAAGAGTATGTGAATCGTGTTGTGCATAATATAGCGCCATATTTATAGTGTGCTATAAAGACTAGTGTCAGGTAATTGATCTAAAAAGCACAAAGATAAGGTTAAAATGTGCATCTGTGCTTTGGGTGTTGTTCTTATCTTTGAGCCTCAATAGAATCAAAACTTGCTTCATAATTAACCTCGCTGTTAATTATGAAGCAAGTTTTACCTGATAACTGATTGAGAATGACCATTATGAAGAAAGTTTTTCTAAAAAAGCTGCAGTCTCTTACCGCAATTCTCGTTTTAAATACTGTGCCAGTCAGCTTTGCACAAACTGGCATGGGTTATGATGCGGAAATATCCTCTGCAAGAATCGTATCGGATGAAAGAAGAAGTTCCTCTAAGAATTCCGTTACAGCAAAGGATTCTTTGAAGCAGCTGTATTTTGATAATTCACTGGCATACATTCAAAAGCATACGGAAAAAGCGGCTAGCTTTCAGCATCAAGTAGCTTTGGCGCTGGTGGAGGAAGCGTATCAAGATGACTATGATACTTTATTAGATCAGTATGAACGCGAATTAGAAAATGCTGTTGCCACTGCTGATTCAGATACAATAGAGATTGTAAAAAATAAGGTGGAGAGTCAGTTGCAGGATCTAAAAGATATGCGACGTATGAAAATTGCTGAGTTTAATCAGCAGTTTGGTATTGTTTAAATCCTAGTGTTATTTTGAGTTTACATAGGTAATTAGCGAATCGAAATGTCTTCTTATCAAGTCCCAGTTAATTTTGTCATGATACGTCGGCAATTTGATTTTCGTGGCATTGAGATGGGACGTTGGGTCACGCCAGAAGAAAGGGACCGCGCGGCGGTTAATTTCTATCGAGCGCTAGAAGATCTAATGTCTGTATTACAAGGGCCAGAACTGCTGATATCTTTACGAGGCACTCTTGGTCTTCAATATGGGAAGGGTGGGCGTCCCGGCGTGGCGGCTCATTACGTTCCGGCAACTCGACAATTATCCCTAGCGAAAAATGCAGGCGCAGGCAGCCTCGCACACGAGTGGTTTCATGCTTTTGACCATTACATGGGCGAAAAGATGTTTCAGCATGTATCGCCATCTCATTTTGCTTCTGTAAGCTGGTTAAATAGTTCCCAAATGCAACTGTCCCGCAATAAAGAGCCTCATCCACTGAACCTATTATTAGCCGAGTGCTTCAAGGCTATTATGTTAAGCGAAGAGGGTGAAGAGCCCAGCGACCTGTTTAAAGCGTCCCGTAATGCAGACCAAAAACTAAAAATTCTCTATTACGCCAAACCAGAAGAGATGTCAGCAAGAGCCTTCGAAGCCTTCGTTGAAGACACAAAACCTACCAGTACCTTTTTAGTAAAAGGGAGCCGCTATTCTGAAGAAGCTAAAATGGGCCTTTATCCTCAAGGTGAACAGCGGCACCGAGTCAACAAAGCCTTTCATAATTATTTCAGTCTGCTTGGTCATGCCTTAAAGTAAGAGTATTTTCCGCTTTTTTTTTGTCCATTATTCTTTATTGGTTTTCATTTGCGAGCTAACTTAATTAGTTAGAAAATGAGAAATAACCCATAAGCACAGTGTTTTAAATAATACTTCTCATGCGGTAGGGGGAAATTATCACGGACTTAGATGTTAAAAACTTGGTAGGCTTGGTATCACAAAATAGGTTCTATGAATAATAAAAGGTGCGGTTATGGTCCCAGTGCTAAAATCAATAATATCTCGTTTGCGTTTTAAACATTTGCAACTGATTGTTGCCATTGAAGATTATGGATCCTTACACAAAGCGGCAATTTCCATCTCAATTTCTCAACCAGGTGCGACTAAGCTGCTTAACGAGGTTGAGAAATCCATCGGTTTTAAGCTATTTGAGCGTACTGCAAAAGGCATGGTGCCAAATGAAGTGGGGAGCTGTGTGACCAGATATGCCCGAGTGATCTTTAATGATTTATCTCATATGAGAGAAGAAATTGTTGGTATTGCAGAGGGCTCGGGAGGGCATATCTCTGTCGGATGCATCATGGGTGCTGTTCCAATACTAACTAGGGCTATTTATGAGTTACGATGTGACCAGCCGGAATTAACCGTCGAAATATTTGAGAACAATAGTGCGAATTTACTGCATAAAATAGATCAAGGCCGTATTGATTTTGCCGTATGTCGAGTCAGTAGAGGGCAAAATATTTTGCCATACGACAATATTGCTCTAAGTGAGGAACCACTTGCTATCGTTGCGAACATAGCCCACCCACTTTTACAAAATAATTCCGTTAGTTTGGAAGACTTAGCGGATCATCCTTGGGTGCTATACACGTCAAATACCCCTATGCGTCAATCTATTGAGTATGAGATGCAGAAGCTAGGTCTTGATATTGTTAAACACCCTGTAGAGTCATCATCGGCATTTTCGACGATAATGCTTCTTCAGTACGATGTTAATCTTTTAGCAGTTCTTCCGTTAGATGTAGCTGAGTTCTTTGTCAGTAAAAACCTTATATCTTTGTTAGATATAAAAATAACCTCGTTGATGAGTAAAATTGGAATTGTAAAGCGTAAAGATTCGAATCTTACTTCAACCGCCCATCTCCTAATATCAAAGCTATATGATGATGTAGGTTTGGTTTACGATCAAAATGAATGGCATCGATAAAGCCTACCTGATTTTCGAAAATAAATTTGGGTGAAGAGGCAGTGCATTCAAAAGGGCCGATATGGAAGTCGGTTTACCATCTTGATCAAAAGATTCTTCAATCATTTCTTTATACTTAAGGGGAGAGTTCATTCTTCCCAAATTTTGGTCGATTAGCAGATTAAAGCGAGGTCGACGTCCTTTCGCGTCATTACCTATCAGTTGGTTATACAACAAGTATTTTGGTTTACTTTCACCTGAACATCCTCTGTTTGTAGTGCCTTTAGTGAGTATTTTGATGAATCACTTGTCACCTTGAGTCGGCTTAGTAATGGACGTCATGCTTGCTTTTGTAAGGCGTGATGAGGTTTTTTTATGGACTCTTGAACCTAACAGCACTATGCCATCAGGTGATAACTATTGGTTATATTGGAATCATGAATCTTCATTATAAAAAATAATCCTATAGTGCAACAATGCTAGCTAAAGGAGAAAAGCCCCATCATTTATCTTTTTATCCATAGTATTGATGGGCCGCTAGCGCTTTAAAATAGATCAATTTAATAGGGCTTCCTTTATAAGAATTAATTAATTTCTATCAATAAGACAAAAGAGGTTCTTATGTCTAAAATAAATATAATAAATAAATTATGTGCGGTTACTTTTGCTGGTCTTCTACTTTCTTCAAGTGCTATTGCTGCAGATTTTAATATTAAAATATCGCATTCTTCTCCTGCGACTAACGATAGGTTAGAAAAATCTTTGGCTATATTTAAAAAGAATGTAGAGGAGAGAACCGATGGTCATATTTCTATTTCTACTTATCCAGCTAGCCAACTAGGCGGGGAACGAGAACAGCTTGAAGGTGTTCAGTTTGGCTCTATTGAAATGGCGGTATTGGCGGGGCCAATTCCTAACATTTATCCTGATGCTATGGTTTTTGATTTGCCATATCTGTTTAAGAACAGAGAAGTGGCATACAAGGTCATGGATGGTGAATTTGGAGAAAAAATATTAAATGGTATGTTAGAAAAAACTGGGATCCGCGCATTAGCATGGGGTGAAAATGGTTTTCGGAATTTTGTAAACAATGTTCGCCCTATTAAGACACCAGCAGATTTATCGGGGCTAAAAATCAGAACGATGGAAAATCAAGCACACATTGCAATGGTCGACTCCTTTGGTGCAACTGCAACTCCGATGGCCTTTAGTGAGCTGTATTCATCTCTTCAACAAGGTGTGATTGATGGTATGGAAAATCCGATTTCCCTCATCGAAAGTATGCGCTTTTATGAAGTCCAGAAATATCTTACTCTAGATGGCCATGTCTATAACCCCTTCACTTTCATTGTAAATAACAACTTTTTTGAACGCCTTCCTGTTAAATATCAAACAATCATTCAGGAGGAAGCTAAGAACTGGAGTACTGTTGAACGAGAGCTGAATACCGAGCAAGAAAACAGTGGTATTGAAGAACTTAAGAAACAAGGCATGCAAGTTGTTTATTTAAGTGATGAAGTCAAAGGCGAATTTCGCGAAACTACAAAACCTGTCTACGATACTTACCGAAAAAAATTGGGTGATAAGCTAATTAATGAATTGATGGACGCGGTTTCTAAGGCTGAAGCCAGCCAATAATAACTATTTTTATAAAATAGTTATTTCAAGTAATAGTTATTTTACTTAAACCTAAAAATTTAAAGGTCTTGCTGCATCGTATTTGATGCAGTGAGACTCGATTAAATGAAATTTTGGTTTATAGGATTTACTATTATTAGAAATGTTAAATTGGTTTATGTTGGTAAGTAAAAGGCTGGTTAGTATGTCATTTTATAAAACGTTGAAGTCGTTTGATTCTATTTTAAGTAATATTGAAGAATGGATTGTATACATTCTTCTTGCAGGGATGCTAACCGTTGTTTTTTTAGGGGTTATTAATCGTTCTTTTATTCATATGTCTATTCCATGGTCTGAAGAGCTAGCACGCTATTTTATGATATGGGGCGTATTTATCGGTGCTAGTCTTGGGCTAAAACGTTCTGTACATATATCAGTCGATGCTCTAATTCTTATTATCCCAAAATTTTTGCAACAGATAGTGACACTATTTGGAAATATGGTTGGCTTTATATTTTGTGCTTGGTTTTTCTATATAGGTGCAGAATTTATTGATCGAATGATGAATATGGGCCCACTTTCGCCAGCACTTAGAATGCCTATGTATATTGCTTACGCTGCGGTTCCATGTGGTTTTGCCTTGATGTCTATACGCTATCTTATGAGCTGTCTCTATTTTATCTGTGAGCATAAAAGAAAAAATATAGAAGAAGCCACAGAGAATAATAAAGCCGTCTTTAATGGGAGTGAATCTAAATGACTTCTGCTATGTTTCTAAGCATGCTTGTTTTAGTGGCCTTCAATATACCGCTTGCACTTAGTATTGCTTTTGCCTGTATTGTTGCGTTTGTATTTTTTGCTGATATGCCTACATTCGTAACGGTTCAGCGTATGTTTACAGGCATTGACTCTTTTCCTTTGATGTCGATCCCATTTTTTCTTTTAGCCGGAAAAATTATGGAGAAGGGCGGTGTATCCATTCGATTGGTTAATTTAGGGGCGAGCATTGTCGGCTCCACGCCGGGTGGGTTGGCTATTATAGCACTGCTAGCAAGCATGTTTTTCGCTTCTATCTCAGGTTCTGCCCCAGCAACTGTTGTAGCTATTGGTAGTATAATGGTTCCTGCGATGATAAAGGCAGGTTATGACAAAGGTTTCTCCGTTGCGCTTATGGCTGTTGGCGGCACAATCGGGATTATTATCCCACCCAGCATACCATTTGTTGTTTACGGTATATCTGCCAATGTCAGTATAGGTGATCTTTTTATCGCTGGTATTGTGCCTGGATTGATTGTTGGTTTTTCACTGATAATTTATTCGTACTATTACTCTAAATCCCGTGGCTTTAGAGGAAGTGAGCCGACTAGTTTTGCTAACTTTATATCTTGCCTAAAAAAATCACTGTTTGGCCTGGCTATGCCTGTGATTATTCTTGGAGGAATCTACAGTGGCTTTTTTACTCCTACAGAGTCTGGTGCTATAGCCTGTGTATACGGTTTAGTTATATCTGTTTTTATCTACAAAGAACTTAGCTTTTCAGATTTAAAAGAAGTATTTGTTTCTTCGGGTCTAACGTCTTCAATGGTATTACTCATTATTGGCGCTGCTAATATAATGGGATGGATATTAACAACTGAACAATTTCCACAGCAGGTATCTAATTGGATATCTAGTGTAGGGGCAGACAAAATATGGCTTCTATTAGCAATTAATGCGGTACTTCTTTTAATTGGCACTTTCTTGGAGCTAAACGCTGCAATTATTCTACTTGTACCTATATTTTTACCAATTCTTATCAACGAAGATGTAAACCTAATTCATTTTGGCATCATTATGATTACTAACCTTGCAATTGGGCTTCTTACCCCTCCGCTTGGTGTAAACCTATTTGTTGCTAAAAGTCTGAGTGATACTTCATTTTCGCTTGTTGTAAGAAAAGTACTTCCATTGCTTTTAGTAATGATTGTTGACCTGCTCTTATTCACTTTCCTTCCAGACATATCACTGTTTTTTATTAGTTAATAAATAACCTATTTAATTTCATGATTTTTTACTAGGGGGTATTTTTGCCCCCTCAAGGGGATGCTATGCAAAATTTTAACTTCTTTTTTCCTACTACACTTAAATCTGGCTATGGATTAGCCAAACAGGCGGGTGAATTACTAAAGCCGTATGTTGAAAAAAAACTCCTAGTTGTTACAGATAAAGGCCTCGTGGATTCAGGTGCTTTAACTGGCTTTTTCACTTCTTTAGATCAGGCTGGTCTGAAGTACGATATCTATCAGGATGTTCAACCAAATCCATCCAGTACTGTGATTGATGATGCTGTTGCGTTCCTCAAAAATTCTGAGTGCGATGCGATTATAGGTATTGGCGGTGGTAGTAGTATTGATGCTGCCAAAGCGGTTGCGGCTATGGCAACTAATCCTGGAAGTATCTTGGATTATGAAGGATACGATCGATTAATTAATGATCCGATGCCGCTATTCGCAATCCCTACTACGTCTGGAACAGGTAGCGAATGTACTGCTTCAACTGTAGTGACGAACCCTAAAAATAGCTTTAAAACTGCTATTATTAGTCCACGCTTATTTCCAAAATTGGCTATTTTAGACGCTGAGCTGACTATGAAGTTACCTCCAGCTATTACTGCGTCAACAGGGATGGATGCACTAACTCATGCAATTGAGTCATATGTTTCTAAGCTAGCTAATCCAATTAGCCGAGCATTAGCAATTGAAGCGATCAAGATGATCACTCAGAATATTAAGAAAGCCTACTTTGTGGGTTCTGATGTTGCAGCGCGTGAAAATATGCTGGTTGCCTCTTTCTTGGCTGGGGTGGCATTTTCTCTCTCTAAGCTCGGTAATGTTCATGCTATATCGCATACTTTTGGTGGTATTTTCAATGTACCACATGGTGTAGCTAACGCAGCATTGTTGCCGTATGTCCTTAAATTCAATATGGATGCTTGCCCTGATCTTTTTAAAGATATTGCCGTTGCCATGGGTGAAAATGTAGATGAGTTGGATGATTATAGTGCTGGTAGCAAAGCAATTGAGGCTGTCGTAAAGCTTAACGCTGCTATAAATATACCTGCCAATGTTCAAGAGTTAGGAGTGACACTTGATAAGCTTCCACAAATGGTTGAAGACTCTATGAGAAGTGGCAACGTATTGGTTAACCCTCGCTTAACTAAGGCTTCCGATATTAAACAAATCATTACAGATGCCTACCATGGACATCTTGCTTAATACCCTTGGCTGCTATTTGTGACTATTTATAAGGAGGCTATATGTCTTTAACCGGTGAAATGTTAATTGGTCAGCAGTGTGTTAGTGGCTCTGGTGATCCTATTTATGCTGTCAATCCTGCTACTGGTGAGCAGCTTGATCCTGTATATCTAGGCGGGAGCTCACTAGAAGTTGAACGTTCAGCGCAGCTAGCTTGGGATGCGTTCGACCAATATCGAGAAACTACGCTGGAAGAGCGAGCCAACTTTCTAGATGCCATTGCTAGTGAAATAGAAGGTATTGGCGATGAGCTAGTTAAACGTGTGATGGATGAGACTGGGCTGCCTCAAACTCGAGTTGAAGGTGAGCGAGCACGAACCTGTATGCAACTTCGTTTGTTTGCAAAAGTTGTGCGTAGTGGTGACTGGCTTGATGTGCGTATTGAGCCAGCATTACCGGATCGTCAGCCTATGCCGCGTGTGGATATGCGTTTACGTCAAATACCATTGGGGCCAGTGGTTGTTTTCGGTGCTAGTAATTTTCCGCTAGCATTCTCTGTTGCTGGTGGTGACACTGCTTCGGCATTAGCTGCTGGTTGCCCTGTAATAGTTAAGGCTCATTCAGCTCATCCTGGGACTTCTGAACTCGTTGGTCGCGCTGTTCAAAAAGCAGTAGCACAATGCGGTATGCCTGAAGGTGTGTTTTCTGTACTTTTCGGGTCAGGTCGTGAAGTTGGTGCAAAACTTGTCGCTGATCGTCGTATTAAAGCAATTGGTTTTACAGGGTCTTTCAGTGGTGGAACGGCTCTTATGCATATCGCTCAGCACCGTAAGGAGCCGATACCTGTATTTGCCGAGATGAGTTCAAGCAACCCGGTCTTTTTACTTCAAGGAGCATTGAAGCATCGTGGGGAGGATCTAGCCGAAGCATTTGTGAATACTCTCAATACTTGTGCTGGTCAGTATTGTACTAGTCCTGGATTGTTGATTGCTGAAAAAGGTTTGGCTCTGGACGCTTTTGTGGCATCTGCATCTGCGGCTGTCAATCGGGCTACAACTAATACTATGCTTACTCCTGGTATCTACGAGGCCTATGAGCATGGTGTGTCGGCGCTTTGTAACAATCCAAGCGTGCGGATGAACGCCCAAGCTGAGGCGTCAGATAAGCCTAACCAATGCAGTGCTACGTTATTCTCGGTGGCTGCTGAAGACTTCATTAATGACGAGTCATTGCATGAGGAGGTTTTTGGATCGGCTGCATTGATAGTTGAATGCAACGATTTGGCTGAAATGGCTCAGGTGGCGGAACGTTTAGAGGGGCAGCTGACAGCGACACTTCAACTTGATGACATAGATTTCGAAACGGCTCGACGTCTGATACCTATACTAGAGCGCAAAGCTGGTAGGTTACTGATTAATGGTTGGCCTCCAGGTCTTGAGGTCGGTCATGCGACAGTACACGGTGGTCCTTTTCCTTCGACTTCAGATAGTCGGACAACGTCTGTTGGTAGTGCTGCTATCGCCCGTTTTTTGAGACCTGTATGCTATCAAGCCATTCCAGATAGCCTGCTGCCAGAAGCATTAAAAGAGGCTAATCCGCTAGAGCTTAAACGACTTTACAATGGTAAATGGGATTGTTAATCTGAATTTGACAGGGGTGGATATTCCACCCCTTGCTTTGTTTGGAGGTGAATTGGCGTCCTTTTTAACCTGCCACCTGTAAGCAATTATTTATTTGCAAATACAGTTACGACCTTTGTTCTTAGCCTGATACATTAAATTATCAGCACGTTTTAATAGCTCGCCTTGGTTGTCATTGGGTGTGCTTTGAGCTACGCCGGCACTAAATGTAACAGGTCCATGTATTAAGGGAGTTTTGCTGAATGTCTCTGCAGCTTGGCTGATTACTTGATAGGAGTCCTCCGCTGATAAGGGAAGCAGAAGGACAAACTCTTCTCCGCCAAGTCTTATAGCGAAACCTTTATTGTTTATAGCAACATCCTTTAATAGAGATGAAAACGTTCGCAAGATATCATCCCCATAGTTGTGTCCCCATTGATCATTTTGTTTTTTAAAATGATCTAAATCCAATAAAGCCAAGCTGAAAATTCGGCCTTGTGTTTTCCATAATGAATATTGCTTATCTAATATTCTGCGATTATATAGGTCAGTAAGTGAGTCTTTTTCTGATAAGTTGCGCAGTTTCTTAGATAGCTGTTCTGCTTTATTTCTTTCTAATTTGAATCTGGTGGATAAGCTTTCCATCATGACGATCAAAAAAAGACCAATAATGATAAAGGTAATTGTTAGATCAATCTGCTTCTGTGTTTCTGTAGCATATTGAAAAATAACATCGGGGTATTCCTTTTCAAATAAAATTAATGGGATAGGAATGATGATGCAAAAAAATTGCCCGAGGCGACGATAAATC
This sequence comes from Marinomonas sp. BSi20584, assembly GCF_002792415.1. Lineage (NCBI taxonomy): Bacteria > Pseudomonadati > Pseudomonadota > Gammaproteobacteria > Oceanospirillales > Oceanospirillaceae > Marinomonas > Marinomonas sp. BSi20584. The sequence goes on along the minus strand of NZ_KZ454869.1, from coordinate 187,869 downwards.
CCTAGGTCTTTGAATGACACAGATATGTAAATAAGTAAACCAAGATCAACAAAATAGGTAGGGCCATTTGATCCTCCGTTGCCAATCCAATTTGCAGGTATTGATACCAATATAATGATAGTAATAAATGCAATTCTCATTTTTTTGAATTGGTTTCGCCAGCGAGATAGATACCAAATGACAAAAATTAAAAGGGCTAAAACAAGCTGGAAGTAGATGCTGTATATGCCTGCTAGTTCAAGGTAGTAGTTCGCTATAGCTGCGTAGATGTATAGAACCGTGCCTACTAGCAATATAGCGTGGTGTGTGTACTCAAATGGATTGTCTTTATTCCCAAGTAACCATTCTAATACTTTCTTCAAATAGCATTTGTACATTTTACTTTCTCAAAACATAGTATGTTTATTGTAAATAAAATATAGGTGGCGTTCGATAGAAGAATTGAAACGAAAGGTGTCTGTTCGTGACTTTTGTACTAAAACGGTTACATGAGCGTTTAATAGTTTGACGTTTTAACTATTTAGAAAGTGTATGTGTGTTTATAGGGCTAAATGTCAAAATCAATAAACCGAAAAAAGCAATAGTAGCACCTACCCAAATGGTTATTGTTAGCTGGTAGCCGAATGATAATGCTATTCCAGCAGTAAAGCTGCCAAACATGATACCTAAGGTTATCATTGACGCATGTAGCGTGTTGATAAATGCACGACCGCCTTGAGGCAATTCCATTAATCTACTGACCATGGCAGGGTTTAGGCTTACGCCACATAATCCGAGCAGTAAAGTGCAGGTTATTGCTAGCCAATGATAATCATTAAAAAGGGCAAATATACACAGATTGACAATTAGAAAACTGATGCCTATTACGAGCGTTCTTTTTGTATTTTTAGCTGCCATTTTAGCAACCAAATTGTTTCCGATGAGCATAATGCCACCGTATGCAAAGAGAATTAATGTGATGCTGTTTTGAGATATTCCAGATGTTTCATTGAGAATAGGGACTATATAGCTAAACGGAGCGTATACGGCACCAATGATACAGAAACTGGTACAAAACACCCACCAAAGCCGAGTATCAAAAATAGCGCCTAATTCTTTTCTAAGGGGTTGTGGTGGTTCGGGCGAAAGATCGGGTAGGGTCAAGTATGTCAATAAAGCACTGATACTTGCCAGACCAACAACAAGGAAAAAACTGGTTTGCCAGTTGCTGTATTCAGACACTACTTTAGCCAGCGGCAAGCCTATGATGGTGCCAAGCATAATACCTGCTAATACCGTTGATATGGCTTTAAGTTTGCTATCTGAATTGACAAGTCGAGCTGATAAGCCAATAGAAACGCCAAAAAATGCACCTGAAACCATGCCTGTTATAGACCGAGCGATGACTAGTTGGCTAAAAGTATTCGAAAAACCGCCAAGTAGTTCACCCAAAATAAAGATGATGTAGAGCATCATCAAGGTTTTTTTAACGGCTAGTCTAGAAACTAATATCGCCAATATGGGGCCACCAATGGCCATACTAGCAGCAAAAATAGAAACTAAATATCCTGCCTGAGCGATGCTGATCGTCAACGCTGCTGCTAATTGTTCCATCATGCCTAATACTTGTAGTTCGCAACTGATCATAATGAAAATGCCAAAACTCAGCATATAAACACTAATGGGTAGTGGTGTTCGCATTTCTCTCTCCAACATAGTTTTAAGTTGTGAGATTATCTTTAATGATTTAAGTTTGATAAATGCAATTAAATCATTTGAGTAATGAATAAAATCATGGAATACGATCTTAATGCTGTAAGGCAATTTATTAAAGTGGCTGAAAATCTGAGTTTTACTGTTGCCGCTCAACAATTAGATGTGACTCAATCTGGTATCTCTAGAGCAGTCAATCGATTGGAATCCCAGTTAGGTCTTCGCCTATTGCACCGTAATACGCGTAATTTAAAGTTAACAGTAGATGGCGAGTTATTTTTAAAACGTGTTAAGCCGTTAGTTGGCGGCCTTGAAGAGGCGCATCAAGAGTTACTGGAATATGGGCTTGAACCTAAAGGCAGTTTGAAGATTAGCGCACCATCAGCATTTGGCCGGGTTGTTGTTATGCCTATTGTCGCTAAATTATTGGATGAGTACCCACAGCTCACCATAGAGTTGGTATTAACTGATCGAGTGGTTGATCTGGTAGGCGAAGGGTTTGATGCTGTCATTCGTAGCGGAAATATTCAGGATAGCCGAGTGATTGCGCGGCCTCTTAAGGCAGCTGATTGGGTGACGGTTGCATCACCAAAATATCTTGAATCTTATGGTTCCCCAAAGGCGTTAGAGGAATTGGCTACACATAATTGCATGCAAGTTAGAAATCCAGCTACTGGGCAATTATTTCCTTGGACATTTCGGAATAATGAGAAAGATGCTGACTTTCCCATTAGAGGAAGCTTAGTTGTTGATCATGGAGATCCTTTAGTAGAAGCCGCGTTATTGAGTATTGGTATGGCACAATTGATGACTTTTTTCGTAGAGGATTATTTGAAAGACGGGTTGTTGACGCCCGTTTTAAATGAATATGCTCGATCATCGACGCCTTTAACACTTCTCTATCCATCCGCTCGACATCGATCAGCCAAGTTAATGATGTTTCGTGATGCGCTGCTTGAGCACTGGGGTGGTCGTGAGTGTGAGTAAATAAAAATGAATTTATATGATAAATATGATCATAAAAATGAGATATTTATCTTTTAGTTTGAAGTTCCCCCTTATTTGTTTTTAATGCTGTTTTATGCGGAACTAAAAAAGGCGAATCATCGCTGATTCGCCTTTTTCGTTTCTAGTGCTTTTTAGGGGCTTCGAAGATTAGCCTTCGTAGCTGTCTATTGGTGGGCATTCGCAGAATAGGTTGCGGTCACCGTAGACGTTGTCGATACGGCCAACTGGTGGCCAGTATTTGCGTGCTTTGATCCAAGTAAGTGGATAAGCGGCTTCTTTGCGTGAGTACGCATGCGTCCATTCCATATCTAGAAGACTGTCTGCTGTGTGTGGTGCATTAACTAGCGGATTATCTTCTATTGGCCATTCGCCAGCTTGCACTTTGCTGATCTCTTTGCGAATCTGAATCATGGAATCGCAGAAGCGATCTAGCTCTTCAAGATTTTCCGATTCTGTTGGCTCGATCATTAATGTACCAGCAACAGGGAAGGACATGGTTGGTGCGTGGAAACCAAAGTCCATCAAGCGTTTAGCGATGTCTTCTTCACTGATGCCTGACTCTGCTTTTAGTGGACGAATGTCGATAATACACTCGTGTGCCACAGTACCGTTTTTGCCAGTGTAAAGAACAGGGTAATGCTCGCCTAAGCGTTTAGCGATGTAGTTAGCGTTCAAAATGGCGTTGAAGGTTGCATCGCGCAAGCCTTTGTCCCCCATCATTTTAATGTACATCCAAGTGATCACAAGGATGCTTGCACTGCCGTACGGTGCTGCAGATACTGCGCCGTGTTGCTCAAGCATACCCATAACTGGCGCAACAGCGTGACCCGGTAGGAAAGGTGCAAGGTGAGATTTAACACCAATTGGACCCATGCCAGGACCGCCACCACCATGTGGGATGCAGAATGTTTTGTGTAGGTTAAGGTGAGAAACATCACCACCGAATGTGCCTGGAGGCGCAACACCAACAAGTGCGTTTAAGTTCGCGCCATCAATGTACACTTGGCCGCCGAATTTATGAACGATGTCACAGACTTCACGAATGTGTTCTTCGAATACACCGTGAGTAGATGGATAAGTCGCCATGATGCAGCTAAGTTGTGCTGCATGCTTCTCTGCTTTTTCAGCAAGATCTACCAAATCAATGTTGCCGTTTTCGTCACATTTAACAATCACAACTTTCATGCCTGCTAATGCGGCAGAAGCTGGGTTTGTGCCGTGAGCAGAGCTTGGGATCAAGCATATGTCACGGTCATGATCGCCACGAGATTTGTGATATTTATCGATAGCGATAAGGCCCGCATATTCGCCTTGTGCACCAGAGTTAGGTTGCAGAGAAACCGTATCGTAGCCAGTTGCTTTAGAAAGCATATCGACAAGTTCTTGCAGTAATGCGTGATAGCCAGCAACTTGATTACTTGGTGCAAACGGGTGGATACGACCGAATTCTGCCCAAGTAACTGGGATCATTTCAGAGGCAGCGTTTAGCTTCATAGTACAAGAACCAAGCGGGATCATGCTTTGGTTTAGTGCGATATCTTTCACTTCCAATTGGTGCATGTAGCGCATCAATTCGGTTTCGCTGTGATGGCTGTTAAACACTGGGTGAGTCAGGATGGCATCTTGACGTAGCATCGAAGCATCAAAACCGTATGCTGTTTCAGTGTTAGCAATGTTTTCTAACGATAGTTCTGCACCGAAACATTCAGCCAAATCGATAAGATCATTTGGCGTGATGGTTTCGTTTAGTGCGACAGATATTTGGCCTTCAGACACTTTGTAGAAGTTCATTAACTTCGCAGCGCCTTTTGCCATGATACTGTCTGTTTGATCGCCAGTGTTGACGATAACGGTATCAAAGTAACTAGCATTGGCAGTGAAGTTTTGCTTTTTAATGGCGTTAGCAAAGCAATTCGTCAATGCGGCAATTCGATTAGCGATTTTCTTAAGGCCAACAGGGCCGTGATAAACTGCATAAAAGCCAGCCATCATGGCAAGCAATGCTTGAGCGGTACAAATGTTTGAAGTCGCTTTTTCACGGCGAATGTGTTGCTCGCGGGTCTGCATTGCCATGCGAAGTGCTGGTTTACCATGGCTATCTTTAGATACGCCGATAACGCGACCTGGCATAGAACGTTTAAATGCGTCTTTCGTTGCTAGGAAAGCAGCGTGAGGCCCACCAAAGCCCATCGGCACACCAAAGCGTTGTGCAGAACCGAATACAATGTCAGCGCCCATTTCACCAGGAGATTTCAATAGAACAAGAGAAAGTAGATCTACAGCGATACTGACAAGAGCATCTTGTTCATGTGCATGTGCAATAATAGAACTCAAATCAGTAACAGTGCCGTCAATGCCTGGGTATTGGAAGATGGCGCCAAAGACATCATGTTGTGCAAAGTTAGCGATATCATCAACAATGACTTCTATGTCTAGTAGCTCGGCACGGGTTTTAACAACGTCAATTGTTTGTGGCAAGCAGTGACTCGCAACGAATAGCTTGTCACTTTTCTTGCGGTTTGAGCGTTTCATTAGTGTCATGGCTTCGGCAGCAGCCGTTGCTTCATCTAACAAAGAAGCGTTAGATATTTCCATGCCAGTTAGGTCGATGATGACTTGTTGAAAGTTTAATAGCGCTTCCAAACGACCTTGAGAAATCTCTGGTTGGTAAGGTGTGTACGCGGTATACCAACCTGGATTTTCGAGTAAATTGCGCAAAATAGGGGATGGCACATGTGTGTCGTGATAACCCATGCCGATAAAAGAGCGTGCCACTTTGTTTTGACTGGCGATGGCTTTTAACTGCACAAGTGCTTCGCTTTCGCTAACAGGTTTAGCTGAAAGGTCTAGATTTGCTTGACGAATGGCTTCTGGAACCGTTTTTTCGATTAGTTCTGGAAGGCTTTTTATGCCGATTGTTGCTAGCATTTTGGCTTGTTCTGATTCATCAGGGCCAATGTGGCGAGCAATAAATTCATCGTTATTTAACAAATCGCGGATGCACGAGGTCATGGTTTAATCACCTATTAAGATAAAATCTGGGAGATTAGGCTCTCAATACAGAATAGAGGGAGAGCCTATAGTTGAGACTATTCGATAGTGGCTGAATAGCCTGCAGCATCAAGTAGTTTATCAAGATCAGCTGTGTTGCTTAGCCTGATTTTAGCAATCCAAGCACCTTCATACGGTGCTTCGTTGATTAGTTCTGGCGCATCGTTTAGTGCGTCATTCACTTCAATTACTTCGCCATTAACAGGAGCATAAATGTCAGAAGCGGCTTTTACAGATTCTACTAGAGAAAACTGTTCTGTAGCGGTTACTTCTGCGCCTACTTCTGGTAGCTCAACGTAAACAACGTCGCCTAGTAGATCTTGTGCATGATCGGTAATGCCAACAGTTACTGTACCGTCACCGTTGTCTAAAACCCACTCATGAGAGTCTGCGTATTTTAGGTTATCTGGAATAGTGCTCATAGTATTTATGCCTCTTTAAAAAAATACCCAAGGAGGTTAAGCCTTGGGTATGTGATTTTAGCGGTAAAGTGGGAAGCGTTTACAAAGTTCTTTTACTTCTGCAAGTACGCGAGCTTCAACTTCAGGATTGCCTTCTGGCATATCAACTAAACCGTCAAGTACGTCACTGATAAGATGACCCACTTTTTCGAACTCTTCAATACCAAAGCCGCGAGATGTTGCCGCTGGCGTTCCTACACGGATACCAGAGGTGATCATTGGTTTTTCAGTATCAAACGGAATACCGTTTTTATTGCAAGTAATGCCGGCGCGCTCTAGTGCTTTATCGACTATGTTACCTTTTAAGCCTTTAGGGCGAAGGTCAACTAGCATAAGATGAGTATCTGTTCCACCGGTAACAATATCACAACCGCGTTCGATCAAAACAGCAGCCAAGGCTTTAGCGTTAGCAACTACTTGGTCGATGTAAACTTTGAATTCAGGTTTAAGTGCTTCACCGAATGCAACTGCTTTACCAGCAATAACGTGCATTAGTGGACCACCTTGGTAGCCTGGGAATACTGCAGAGTTGATTTTCTTACCAAGTTCAAGATCGTTGGAAAGAATCATGCCGCCACGTGGTCCACGAAGTGTTTTGTGCGTTGTTGTTGTAACAACATGGGCATGTGGTAGTGGAGACGGGTGAGCGCCTGTTGCAACAAGACCTGCGATGTGAGCCATGTCTACGAATAGGTAAGCGCCAACTTTGTCAGCAATTTCACGGAAACGTTTGAAATCAATAACGCGAGGAATAGCTGAACCACCCGCGATGATCATTTTTGGCTTGCATTCTATTGCTTGTGCTTCGATTGCATCGTAATCGATCAATAGTGTGTCAGGATTTACTTGGTATTGAATGGCATTGAACCATTTGCCAGACTGAGCTGGTGGCGCGCCGTGAGTCAAGTGACCGCCAGCATCCAAAGACATACCTAGGATTGTGTCGCCTGGTTGAAGTAGAGCAAGCATCACCGCGCCATTTGCTTGGGCGCCAGAGTGAGGCTGTACGTTTGCGAATTCACAGCTAAACAATTGCTTAGCACGATCTATAGCAAGTTGTTCAGTAACATCAACCGCTTCACAGCCACCGTAGTAACGACGATTCGGGTAACCTTCTGCGTATTTGTTAGTTAGAACAGAACCTTGAGCTTCTAGAACTGCTTTTGAAGTGATGTTTTCAGATGCAATCAATTCAATACCAGTTTCTTGGCGTTCTTGCTCTTCAACGATTGTTGCAAAAAGCTCTGGATCTCGTTCAGCTAGAGTTTGGCTGAAAAAGGCTTCGGTGTTGGCCATGGGGTAATTCCTCTTAAATAAACATGTATGCCCAAAAGACAATGAGTCGTGCGTATAATAACACTAAGGCAGTCTAAGATGATGAAAAAAGATCATCTTTCTAAGAGCGTCAGTCATTGTTCGGTTTACGTCAATTTTGCTTATCATAATCAAAAAGTTTCCAATTGGAAACAGCAAAGGTGAGTCAATTATAAAGTTTGTTTGCCATTAAAGTTGACCGATCATTTAGATTTTTTATTGATATCTATTGGTTTTGATTGTAGATATTACCGAATAAATGTCGCTTAGTGCTTGTCAAAACAAGTTGCTTTTAGATACTCTGTTTCCAATTGGAAACAGACACTATCACAATTTTAATTAAGGTTTTCGTTATGAAACGTACTGCTCTATGTGATCTACATATCGCTTCTGGCGCTAGAATGGTTGAATTTGCTGGCTATGAGATGCCGGTTCAATATCCGTTAGGTGTAATGAAAGAACATTTGTGGGCTCGTGAAAACGTGGGCTTGTTTGATGTATCGCACATGGGGCAGGTGATGCTGCGAGGCGAAAATGTAAAAACTGCACTTGAGGCTATTTTGCCTGTTGATGTACTTGGTTTGACAGAAGGTACGCAGCGCTACGGCATGTTCACTACCAAAAAAGGCGGTATTACAGATGATTTAATGTTTGCCAACTGGGGTGATGACATTTTCATGGTAGTAAATGCGGGCTGTAAAGAGCAAGATTTTGCTTATTTGAAAGCGTCTTTGGTTGATTGTGAAGTTGATGTTATTGACGATCGATCTTTGCTTGCCATTCAGGGTCCAAAAGCGCGTGAAGTGTTTGCTCGTATTGTTCCTGATGCTTCCACGATGACGTTTATGCAAAGTCTAAAACTTGAGTGGCAAGGAATTGAGCTTTGGATTAGCTGCTCTGGTTACACTGGCGAAGATGGTTATGAGGTTTCTGTTCCAAACGATCATGCTGAAGCTTTCGCTAATGCTTTGTTGGCCTTTGATGAAGTTGAATGGATTGGCCTTGGTGCTCGTGACTCTTTACGTCTTGAAGCTGGCTTATGCTTGTATGGCCATGACATTGATACGACGACGACGCCAGTAGAAGCTTCTCTTAATTGGGCAATACAAAAAATCCGTCGTTTAGAGGGTGATCGTGCTGGTGGTTTCCCAGGTGCAGATATTATATTGCCACAGTTTACGAATAAGCCAGCAAGAAAGCGTGTTGGTTTCTTGGTTGATGGGCGTGCGCCAGTCCGTGAAGGAGTTGAGATCACTGATGCTTCTGGAGAAGTAAAAGGTACAGTAACGAGTGGTGGTTTCTCGCCAACTCTTGCTCAGCCTATTGTCATGGCTTATGTATCGACTCAAGCTCTAGATGCTGACGAGCCGTTGTTCGCTAATGTGAGAGGAAAAAGTATTCCACTGAAGCTAGCTGCGATGCCTTTTGTACCTTCTCGCTATTATCGCGGATAATTAGGTTAAGGTATTATTGAGCTTAGGGCTAAATTAAGCTCAATTTGAATTTCAAATAAAATGCGTTACGCGAAGCCTAGTTCTTTGCGTGGCGCGTTTTTGTTTCTTATGTGATAATTCTTTACTTTTGGAGTCTACAGTTGGCAAGTGCGACGCAGCTTGTGGAAGCCTTCAGTGCATGTTTCCTTTCAAGTTTTAATACCCGCCTTATTGGTGGAGCAGATGAACCTCTTTATTTGCCTGCTGAATTAAATGATTCGGCTGCTATATATTTTCGTTTTGATTATCCTTCAAGCGCGCTGCACGAAGTGAGTCATTGGTGTATTGCTGGTCACGAAAGACGATTGCTAGAGGATTATGGCTATTGGTACGAGTCAGATTCACGTAACCTTCAAACGCAAAAAGAGTTTGAGAAAGTGGAGGTGAAGCCTCAGGCAGTCGAATGTATTTTACATTGGTCGGCGGGGCTGCCTTTTCGCGTCAGCGTTGATAACTTGTCTATGCCCGAATATGACTCGAAAGGTTTTGAGCAGGCAGTTATGTCTCAGGTTGGCAAGTATATCGTTTCTGGTTTACCTGAAAGAGCTAAGACCTTTTCCAAGTATTTATTGGCGCAACGCCTTCCTGATCAAATATTTAATGAGTTTTTAAAGCGACAGTATGAAAATTATTGCAGATGAGAATATGCCAAACGCGAAAGCCTTGTTTTCGCATTTAGGTAATGTTGAGTTGGTAAATGGTCGAACATTAACGCACGAACAAGTAAAAGATGTGGATGTTCTTTTAGTGCGTTCGGTGACAAAAGTGACACAGGAGCTGCTTGAGGGGAGTTCAGTTCGTTTTGTCGGTAGTGCCACAATAGGTGTAGATCATATTGACTTGGATTATCTTGTTAAAGCAAATATTGCCTTTAGCAGTGCACCGGGATGCAATGCAGAAGCTGTGGCTGATTATGTCTTTAGTGGCTTAAGTCATCTTTATATGACGAAGCAATTCAGCTGGTTAAGTAAAAAAATTGGCGTCATTGGTTATGGTAATGTTGGAAAAACAGTTTATGACCGTTTTTCTCGTATGGGCTGCCAGGTGTGCGTTTATGATCCGTTTAAAGAAGAAGGTGATAGCTCGGCTAATTTTGTTTCTTTAGATGAAATTCTGTTATGTAATGTAATTTCTTTGCATGCTCCTTTAACTAGTGTGGGTGTATATCCGACAAAAGGAATGATTGGCAGTAAAGAGCTTGCCCAATTATCTGCTGGGACTGCTATTATTTCTGCTGGTCGAGGCGGTGTTATTGATGAGGTGGCGCTACTTGAACGACATAGTCAGCTAAATGGAGATCTTCATCTAATATTGGATGTATGGGATGGTGAGCCTTCTATTAATCAAAAGCTGGTTTCTATTGCTGATATCGCAACTCCCCATATTGCCGGTTATAGCAAGCAAGGTCGTGAAAAAGGCACATGGATGGTATATCAGGAATTGTGCCGTCATTTGGAGTTAAGCTCCGATGTTATTAGTAAAAATGATGCTATCAGTACTGGGTGGTTTTCGTCTATTGATATTGATTCGGCAGTATTGCTAGAAGAAATGCTCGCTCGAAGTATTCAAGCAATCTATGATGTTGCTAGAGATGATGTTAGATTGCGATATAAGTATCGAGAAAATAAAGAAAAAAATGTCTTTGACTGGTTGCGAAAGCATTACGTAGAAAGAGATGAATTAAATACTTGTTTGATTCGTGCTAATAATAATGATGCGTGCAATCTTATGGGTGCCGCTGGTTTTTCAGTAGACAATAAATCATGACTAAGGTAGTTGCATGGCTGGAGTAATGCAGGTCGATCTAGGAGATCTTGATGTACCAATAGGGACGAATGTGCAAATTGAGTTTATTTCTCCCCCAGGGCGTTACATGGTGAAGGTTCTTGGTAACATTCCAAAAAGCTCATTGATTGTGTCTTGCCCAAAATTAAATGGAAAAAATATATTGGTGAGAGATAGTCAGGTGGTTAATGTTCGCTTGATGTTGAGCACTCATGTTTGTGCGTTTTCAAGCAAGATTGCCAAAAGTTATATGGAGCCCGCAGCTCACCTCCATATTGCTTATCCAAGTTATGTAGAAACGTCCGAAGTCAGACAGGCCGCTCGTGTTGAGGCTCGTCTTATATCTAACATAGAGCCAAATACTTTATCAACGTCAATTAGCGAATCTTCTTCTGCTATTATCATTGATTTGAGTTTGGGGGGGGCTAAGTTAATATCTAAAGAAGATTTTGGTTCGGTTAACCAGACAATGCGTCTGGCCTGTAATGTTAAGATAGGATCTTATAACCACATTCTTAAATTGGATTGTGAGATTAGATCGCAAGAAATTCAGATGCTTGAGCAAGTTCAGGCTACACTAGTTGATAATGATTTCTTGAGTCGTATGGGGGTGGAGTACTTCTATGTCTATGGCGTTCGTTTTGTGGATGTCTCAAAAGATGTAGGTATTCCGCTAATCGCTTTTATTCTAGAGTCCTTACGTAACAAAACAAAATAACCCCCTGCTTTCTTTATCTTTATTTAACCAACAAAAACGCCAGCATACGCTGGCGTTTTTGTATTGTAGTGCTTTGATATTAAAGTGCTTGAAGCGCTTTAATGCGATCTTCAATCGGTGGGTGGCTTGAAAACAATTCCCCCATCGTAGGTTTTTTTCCACGACGAATGCCGAAGGCAAGCATAGAATCTGGCATACGGCTTTCTTCGTGCTCTTGTTGTAATCTCGCAAGGGCTGCAATCATTGCGCCTTTGCCTGCCAATCTAGCACCTGCTTCGTCCGCTCTGAATTCGCGAAAGCGAGAGAACCACATAACTATCATAGAGGCCAGGATGCCGAAGATGATTTCAAATACAAATGTCGCGATGTAGTAGCCCCAGCCAACGGAACCTTCATTGTCGTCTTTGCGTAGAAATTGATCGACAGCATAAGCTGCAATACGAGCAAAAAACATAACGAACGTATTAACGACGCCTTGGATAAGAGAGAGTGTAATCATATCGCCATTTGCCACATGACCAATTTCATGACCAAGAACCGCTTTGATTTCATCGGGAGAGAAGCGATCTAGCATTCCACTTGAAACCGCAACTAGTGCATCATTTTTATTCCAGCCTGTCGCGAACGCATTAGCTTCGTGTGCAGGGAAGATTGCCACTTCTGGCATTTTAATCCCTGCTTTTTGTGAAAGCTCTTTGACAGTATCGAGTAGCCATATTTCTTTATGATTACGAGGCTGTTCAATAACCACTGCGCCTGATCCACGCTTTGCCATCCACTTTGAAAGAAGAAGTGAGATCAAGCTGCCCGTAAAGCCAAATACACCGCAGAAAATAAGCAGTGATGTGAAGTTTAGGCCATTGCTGGTCATGTAACCGTTGACGCCTAAAAGACTTAAGACAATACCCGCTACCACCATGACAGCTAAGTTTGTCAGTAAAAACAGAATAATACGCATCACTATGCTCCTTAAAAGACTGTTAAGGAGCATAGTAGGGCTTTATTGGATTATTTCAAGAGAGGATTAGCGCTTTCTCAATCGACCAAGAAACGCAGCAAACCTATCCATGGCGGGTGTTAGTTCTTCAATATGAGGAAGGAATACAAAGCGGACATGATCTGGTGTGGGCCAGTTGAATCCCGTGCCTTGAACTATAAGTACTTTCTCTTCTCGCAAGAATTGTAAAACAAGATCCATGTCATTTTTGATTTTGTACATTTTGGAATCGAGTCTTGGGAATAAGTACAGGGCGCCTTCAGGTTTATGGCAGTGAACGCCCGGGATAGAGTCGAGTGCTTCCCATGCCACCTTGCGTTGTTCATAGAAGCGACCTCCAGGGACAATTAACTCATTTATGCTTTGGTATCCGCCTAATGCAGTTTGTACGGCGTGTTGGGCTGGTACGTTGGCGCACAAGCGCATAGAGCTAAGTATATCTAGTCCTTCTATATAGTCACTTATTCCACTACGATCTCCGGTAATCACCATCCAGCCTGAACGGAAGCCCGCTGTACGATACACTTTCGATAATCCGCCGAAGGTGATGCAGGGGGCTCTTCCTTCTGTCAGTGTGGCAGTAGGTATGTGCTGAGCTTCGTCATAGAGGATTTTGTCGTATATTTCATCTGAAAAGATCAGTAGGTTGTGTTCTTCTGCAAGGTTAACAATAGACTCAAGGATGTCTTTTTCATAAACAGCACCCGTTGGGTTGTTTGGGTTAATAATGACAATGGCTTTTGTTTTGTTGGAGATTTTTGAGCGGATATCGTTAATATCTGGCTGCCAACCTGAACCCTCGTCACACAAGTAGTGTTTCACGTAGCCGCCAGCTAATGTCGCGGCTGCAGTCCAAAGAGGGTAGTCGGGCGCTGGTATTAATATTTCGTCGCCATCGTTTAATAGGCCTTGCATAGCCATAACGATAAGTTCACTGACGCCGTTCCCCATCCATACGTAATTTACGTCAGCAGTTTTGATGCCCATGGCTTGGTACTTTTGCATTACCGCTTTTCGGGCTGAAAAAAGACCTTTTGATTCACAGTAGCCTTGAGACGTTGGTAAGTTACGAATCACATCAACAAGGATTTCATCAGGCGCTTCAAATCCAAATGGGGCAGGGTTGCCTATATTTAATTTGAGGATACGTTGACCTTCTTCTTCCATTCGTACAGCTTCTTTTAAGACTGGACCTCGGATTTCATAACATATATTGGCTAGTTTGTTTGATTTACGAATTTGCACCACTTTATCCTTACTGCAGCTGGGCGGAGAAAATACTAACTTTACTCTTTACTTGAGCGCATTCAAGGTGAGTGCTTAATATATAGCTAAAAAATGCTTATGTTCTAGATGGGCTGAGTGAGGTGTGGATATTCATAGCAATTAAAAGGCCAAACTGATGCGTAATCAGTTTGGCCTTTTGGTTTTATTTATCTTAGCCTGAAATAGTGCTCCGTCATGGAGTGGGTCTTATTTAAGTAGGGCAATAATATTTGGATCACTTAAGAGGCGATTAACTGTTTGGCTGGCAAGTGCGTTCATGTCGTCTTGGATTGCTTGTTGGTAAGGCATAGTGCCGTACTCTCTAACTTTTTGAGATCCATAGTTGGCTTTATAGGTTTGACCTTTGGCTGCTAATGTTGCCTTTAACTCAAACTCTAAAGTGGCGACTGTCTTTAATGTTTCTACTTTAGTTGTATAACTCATCTTAGTAATTTCAATTTGCAGATCTGCAGCTGGCATTAGTCCTTGGTCTGGAGTGAAGCCCATTTTACGCAAGCCACTTAGTACACTGTCCTTAACGCTTTGTTTTACATCATTTGTTGTGAAAATGTCAGCTCGTTCATTAATGCCTGTTTTAATAGAGCCAACGGCATTGGTCAGTTTTGTGCTGGTGGTCACATCTATAACTCTTTCATTAGAGAGGGTTGCAGTTTTAACGTTTTCTTGTGGAGTGATGCTTATATAGTGCGTTGTAGAGCAGCCAGCTAATAAAAGCGTTGAAAGGGATAGTGTTAAAAATAGTTGTTTGTTTAGCATAATAGCTCCGATCAGATTGATTTCTAAAGCGACTTTTTTTCTAAGTAGCTTAAATTAATGAAAAAAACTGTTGATTTTCAGATTGGTAACAGTAATATACGCACCCGCTCACACAGCAAGATTAAAACGTTGTCCCATTCGTCTAGAGGCCTAGGACACCGCCCTTTCACGGCGGTAACAGGGGTTCGAACCCCCTATGGGACGCCATCCTTTCACACGGTTGGCTGTATAGTCTACATAAAATTAGTGCTGGATGAGAAGTTTTTTGCGGGAATAGCTCAGTGGTAGAGCACAACCTTGCCAAGGTTGGGGTCGCGAGTTCGAGCCTCGTTTCCCGCTCCACTTTCTTTAAGTAGAAAGTTTGAAAAGAAGATAGTTATAGCACTATAAAAGCTAAATTGTGTCCCATTCGTCTAGAGGCCTAGGACACCGCCCTTTCACGGCGGTAACAGGGGTTCGAACCCCCTATGGGACGCCACTTTTAAATCAGTCTTGCAATTAGGCAAGTTTGATAAAACAGTCCACTCGTTTATGCGAATAAAGAGTAGGGGTGTTAGAAATGCGGGAATAGCTCAGTGGTAGAGCACAACCTTGCCAAGGTTGGGGTCGCGAGTTCGAGCCTCGTTTCCCGCTCCACTTTCTTTAAGTAGAAAGTTTGAAAAGAAGATAGTTATAGCACTATAAAAGCTAAATTGTGTCCCATTCGTCTAGAGGCCTAGGACACCGCCCTTTCACGGCGGTAACAGGGGTTCGAACCCCCTATGGGACGCCACTTTTAAATTGATCTTGCAAGTTGCAAGATTAATAGACAGCCCACTGGTTTATGCGAATAAAGAGTAGGGGTGTTAGAAATGCGGGAATAGCTCAGTGGTAGAGCACAACCTTGCCAAGGTTGGGGTCGCGAGTTCGAGCCTCGTTTCCCGCTCCACTTTCTTTAAGTAGAAAGTTTGAAAAGAAGATAGTTATAGCACTATAAAAGCTAAATTGTGTCCCATTCGTCTAGAGGCCTAGGACACCGCCCTTTCACGGCGGTAACAGGGGTTCGAACCCCCTATGGGACGCCATTTTTATACTTTTAAAGTAAAAAGTGTCGTTGAAAAAGTAAAATTGTTAGTGTGATAAAAGTTTATGTCCCATTCGTCTAGAGGCCTAGGACACCGCCCTTTCACGGCGGTAACAGGGGTTCGAACCCCCTATGGGACGCCACTTTTACCTTTTTTAAAGGTAAAGTATTGCTAAGTAGTATATAGCAATGTAATGCGGGAATAGCTCAGTGGTAGAGCACAACCTTGCCAAGGTTGGGGTCGCGAGTTCGAGCCTCGTTTCCCGCTCCAATTATAGTTTTTTTGTATGTCCCATTCGTCTAGAGGCCTAGGACACCGCCCTTTCACGGCGGTAACAGGGGTTCGAACCCCCTATGGGACGCCATCCTTTTTTTGCGCTATCATAGCTAACCTTCATTTTGAGTTTTTAGCCATGACTTGGTTCGTCAATTACAGATTAGACAAATCGGTTTCCGTTGTTGATCGTGGCTTGGCTTACGGTGATGGTGTGTTTGAAACTATTCGTGTTTTTCCTCAGTGTTTCTTAAAAATCAACGATCATCTTTCTCGCCTTTATCGTGGGCTTTCTAAGCTTGCTATGCCTTTTTCTTTAGAGCAAAAAACTTCTCTGTATAATTTTTTGTATTCCGATGTCTTGCCATTGATCCATGAAGAATCTGTTGTAAAAATTATGATCAGTCGAGGAGAGGGCGGAAGAGGCTATTTAGCACCTGAGAACTGTATTCATTCCATCATTATCGGTATCCTACCTGCACCTGATTACCAAGTTCATCGAGAAAAAGGTGTTTCACTTTCCATTTCGCCAGTTCCTGTCAGTTCCAATCGCTTTCTTGCTGGAATGAAGCATTTAAACAGGCTTGAAAATGTGATTGCTAAGCAATATTTATCGTCACCTGATTTTGAAGCAATTATGATGAATGGCAATCGAGAGCTGGTTGAGTGTATTCAGAGTAATCTTTTTTGGTGTAAGCAAGGTGTGCTTTATACCCCTTCACTTGAGCAATCAGGTGTGCAAGGTACCTATAGAAAAGCCATTATTGAACGTCAATATGATTATACAGTCCAAATTGGTCGATTTATGCTTTGCGATTTGATGGCTGCGGATGAAGTGTTTATTACCAATAGTCTCATGGGTATAGTGCCTGTCATTGGTGTTACAGGAGTATCTTTTCCAATTGGAGTTCATACTCGGAAATTACAAATTCTAATGCAAGCTAAGGATATGCATGGCGTTCATTAAGTGGTTTTACCGCGTTGTTTTTTTATCTGTTACTTTGTCGGCTATATTGGCAGGCTATCTTTATCATTCTATTACTGCTCCTGTGGAAATAACGTCGAAAGAAGAATTTGAAGTTAAAGCGGGAGATACGGCTTATAGTTTAGGTAATGAGCTAAGTGAAAAAGGGTTGATTGCTAATCCATACTTAACTCGTGTGGTTGCTAAATTGCATTCAGAGTGGGTGCCTAAGGTTGGCAAGTATGCAATCAAACCTGAGATGAATTTATTGGATATAATGGCACTGTTTGATTCAGGGCAATCTATTTTTTACTCTATTACTTTGCTGGAAGGCAAGACAACTCGGGATTTTCTACTGGCAATGCAAGCTCGTGGAAATATCACTATGACCTTGCTAGATGCATCGAATGAAGAAATAGTGAAGAAAGTGGGGCTCGACGTTTCACATCCTGAAGGCCAATTTTTTGCCAATACTTATCGCTATCATGAAGGCGATACTGACGTTAGTATATTAAAGCATGCTCATGAATTGATGACTCAAACGTTGAACGATTTGTGGGAGAAAAAAACAGAGAACTTACCCTATAAATCACCTTATGAAGCGTTAATTATGGCGTCTATTATCGAGAAAGAAACCGGCGTACCTTATGAACGACCATTAATTTCTCAAGTGTTTATTAGTCGTTTAGAAAAAGGCATGCGACTACAAACTGATCCTACCGTTATTTATGGTCTTGGTGATCTATTCAAGGGCAATTTGACGCGCAAAGGTCTCCAAGACTCATCTCCATATAATACTTACAGAATTTATGGGTTACCGCCAACACCAATAGCTAATGTTGGTCGCGAGGCTATTGAAGCTGCATTAAACCCAGAACAAACAAAGGCCTTGTATTTTGTTGCCAAGGGAGATGGTACGCATGCTTTTTCAAATACTCTGCAAGAGCATAACCAAGCGGTAAGAAAGTATCAGTTTAAACGACGAGAAGACTATCGTTCGACTCCAGTGATTGCGAAATAGAGGAAGGTTGTATGAGAGGTAAATTTATTTCGCTTGAGGGTGGAGAAGGTAGTGGCAAAACAACGGCGATTCATTTTATTCGCCAGTGGTTAGATGACCATAAAATTCCTTACATAATGACTCGTGAGCCGGGCGGTACACCACTTGCTGAAGAGATCCGCCAGCTTGTTTTGACTCCACGAGACGAATCGGTGAACGATGTCACTGAGTTATTGCTAGTTTTTGCCGCGAGAGCGCAACATTTAGCGGAAAAAATCCAACCCGCTTTAGATAAAGGTACTTGGGTGATCAGTGATCGTTTTTTAGACTCAAGCTACGTTTACCAGGGTAAAGCTCGCGGTGGCGATATCGCTATGCTTGATCAATTGGCAAATTGGGTGGTTGGCGATAATAAGCCCGATGCAACTCTAGTATTAGATGTTCCTGTTGAATTAGGGCAAGAGCGTGTGGTTCAGCGTCAGCATCAAGACCGCTTAGATAAAGAATCATTTGCGTTCCACCAAAAAGTTCGTGATGGCTTTCTTGAGCGTGCTGAAGCGGATCCTAAAAGAGTAAAAATCGTCGATGCAAGCCAGTCTTTAGAATCAGTTAAAAGTCAGATTGAAGAGCAACTGGCAAAGCTAAATGAAGCTTGGGCTGGTGACTGTTAGATGACGAATATTGCTGATTGGTTGATTCCATGTTTGCGTCAAGTTCAGGTGCTGAAACAAACTAATAGTCTTTCTCATGCTTTATTGATTACTGGTGCTGATGGCGTTGGGCAAGAAGAACTTGCCCATGAAATGGTAAAAGATTTAATGTGCGAAAAAAATCAGGCTGCAGCTTGTGGTACTTGTCACTCATGTCAGCTGATGAGCGCTGATACGCATCCTGATTTTCGCGTTTTAGATGGCGAAGCCTCTACGATTAAAGTTGACCAAGTCCGTCTATTAGTGCGTCAAATTAGCCAAAAGCCCCAAGTGGGACAAAATAAAGTCGTATTAATTACCCACGCCCAAGCGATGAATATTAATGCGGCCAACGCAGTGTTAAAAGCACTTGAAGAACCTGCCGATAGAACCTTTTTTGTTCTCACTAGTTCACAATCAAGCAGCCTTATGCCAACGATTAGAAGTCGTTGTTTATTGGTTAATGTGCCTACTCCAAGTATGAATGAAGTGAAATCCTGGCTGATGCAACAACCAGATGGCAAAGCTTTGGGGGCGTTATTTTGGTTAACTACTCAGCCATTTCGGTTACTGGCGATTCAGCAGCAAGGTAAAACTCAGTTATATGCGGGTTTGCCAGATCAATTGACGAGCATGCTGCGAGGAACAGTGTCAGTTAGTGCTGTATTAAAAGGTCTGGACAGTAATAATATTGAAGATTACTGCAACGGCTTAGCGGCAATTCTCCATCAATGCATTTGTCACTCGACTGGTGCGCCTATTGATGAAGCACTGCAAACGATTTACGACACGCTTATTGCTCGTTTAGGCATTCAAACTCTAATGTTGCGTTATCAATCTCTACAAAAATTGAAGTCAGACCTTCAAAAGACAAATTTAAACCCCATT
This sequence comes from Marinomonas sp. BSi20584, assembly GCF_002792415.1. NCBI lineage: Bacteria > Pseudomonadati > Pseudomonadota > Gammaproteobacteria > Oceanospirillales > Oceanospirillaceae > Marinomonas > Marinomonas sp. BSi20584. The sequence goes on along the minus strand of NZ_KZ454869.1, from coordinate 168,429 downwards.
ATGCAACTCACACACGAATTGAATCATTGGTAAACCAACTATGTTAATTGATACCCATTGCCATCTTGATATGCTCGATCTGGCTCCACATAACAATGATATAAATTCAGTCATTGATGCCGCGTATCGAAAGGGCGTTAGGCAGTTGCTCACTATCTCCGTCGACCTTAATAAAATGGATACCGTGTTAGGATTTACTAAGCGCAACGGCGTCTATGCTAGTTGTGGTGTTCATCCTTTGCAAAGTGAAGGTCTTGTTACTGATGAAAGCCTACTACGTCAGTATGCCGCTGACCCAAAAGTTATCGCAATAGGCGAAACTGGTTTAGATTATTTTTATGAAGCATCAGCAGAGGCTCATGAAGCTCAGAAGGAGAGTTTTATCCATCACCTTCAAGCGGCTGGTAGTCTGGGCTTACCCGTGATTGTTCATACTCGAAATGCCAAAGAAGATACTTTGTCTTTGATTAAGCAATATGGCAATCGGGATAGCGCTGGTGTGCTGCACTGTTTTACTGAAGATTATGATATGGCAAAAGCGGCATTAGATGAAAACTACTTAATTTCTATTTCTGGGATTGTGACCTTTAAAACGGCACAAGACCTGAAAGAAACCGTGCGCAAGTTGCCTTTAGAATCTTTAATTGTTGAAACGGATTCACCTTATTTAGCTCCAGTACCATATCGAGGCAAAAAAAATGAGCCTCAATATGTTTCTGAAGTTGCTCAATATGTGGCAGATTTGAAAGGTATTCGTTACGAGGCCTTACTAGAAGCGACCGCGGCTAATTTTCATCGAGTTTTTGCGAAAGCAAATCCGCAGCATCAACTTCAGCTCTAGATTGTTTCCCAAGGTTCAGTGCAATTGAGTAACAAAAAGTTGGACAACTGGTGTTTTTTGCTAATAAAACAATGATATTTCCGCTTCCATATAGTCGAAGTGAAATCACAGTGTTAGTCTCAACATATTGTATTTATTTAAAATATTTGAAAGAAGAGCCTTCTTCTTTCGCAAGCCTATTTTCTGAATGGCTTGTTAGACATAAGGAAATCCATTGATGTCCAACATGGTTACTTCTCTACCGTATCAAGCTCTTTCAGCTAAAGTTCCTGCGGATCACCTGACTTTCAAAACATTAAACGATATTGAGCCACTTAGCGGTATTTTAGGTCAAGAGCGTGCTGTTGAAGCCATTCAATTCGGTGTGGCGATGCAACGTCCTGGCTACAATATTTTTGCTATGGGCGATTCTGGCACTGGTCGTTCTTCTTATGTATTAAGCTACTTAAAAAGTGAAGCAAAACGCCGTCCAGCACCTAATGAATGGGCTTATATTAATAACTTTACCGAAAGTCATCGTCCAAAAGCACTGGAGTTTTCTCCGGGTCAAGCTTCAGAATTTGAAAAAGAAATTCGAGCATTAATTGATGGCCTAATGGTTACCTTTCCAGCGGCTTTTGAAAACCCTACGTATCAGCAACAGAAAAGTGTAATTGATCGTGCTTTTAACGATCAATATGAAGCCGCGATCAATAAAGTAGAGCGTGTCTCCGGCAAAATTGGCGTCGCCATGTTTCGTGACGCATCTTCTGTGAGCTTTGCGCCTATGAAGGATGGCAAAGCATTAGAAGAGAATGAGTTTGCCGCATTAACCGATGACGAGCGTGATGCATTTCAAGAAGGTGTTTCGACACTTGAAGGATTGCTTAATGAAGAGTTATTGGGTTTGCCGCAATGGAAGCGCGCAACTTATGAGCAAATTCGCCAGTTAAATTTAGACACTGTCAAAGAAGCGCTAGATCCATTAATGTCAGGTTTGTTTGAGAAATACAAAGACGATGCTGATATTACAGCGCATCTTAATGCGTTGAGAGACGATTTAGATAAAACCATAATAGATCAAATGGCTGACGATAAAGCTTCTGAGAACCGCGATGAAATAGGTCGTCGTCAATTTTATGAAGAACTGTATTTGCCGAATATCGCTATTACACACGAAACTAATGGTGGGCAGCCTGTAGTGTACGAGCCGCATCCAACCTACCGAAATTTATTTGGTCAGGTGGAGCACAGTAGCGATCAGGGTATGTTGGTGACAAGTTATCGTTTGATTCGTTCTGGTAGTTTGCATGCAGCAAATGGTGGTTACTTGATCTTAGATGCTGAAAAACTGCTAACAGACCATTATTTGTGGGAAGCACTTAAGCGCGCACTAAAAAGCAAAACTATCAAAATTGAGCATCCTTATGCTGATATGGGCTTGATGAATACCACGACGCTTTCACCACAGGATTTGCCTTTACAGGTGAAAGTTGTATTGATCGGTGCGCGTGATATTTATTACTTGTTGCAAGATGCGGATCCAGATTTTCAAGAAATGTTCCGAGTTTTAGTCGATTTTGACGATACTCTTAAACGCTCTAAAGATTCAGAGTTGTCTTTTGCTCGCCTGATGAAGGATCGAGTAGATAAAGAAGAGTATGCCAACGTGACGCGTGATGGCGTTGCTGCTTTGATCGAATACAGCAGCCGTCTAGCAGAACATCAACGTGAAATGGCTGCAAAAATCGGTGATGTATTTGAATTATTAGGTGAGGCCGATTTTGTTCGTCAGATGGCGAAAGACAGCGAAATCACAGCGGACCATATTGCTCGTGCTTTAAAAGCGAAAAAACATCGCACAGGTCGAGTCAGTGAGAAAATCATTGAAGAGATCATTGAAGGTACAGTGTTACTAGAAAGTGATGGTTATGCGGTTGGTAAAATCAACGGTTTAACAGTCATGCAGATTGGTGATAGTAGCTTTGGTGCGCCTGCTCGTATTTCCACAACGGTTTATCCGGGTGGTAAAGGCATTATTGATATCGAACGAGAGTCAAATCTAGGTCAAAACATTCACTCTAAAGGTGTCTTGATCTTATCTGGTTATCTCGGTAATAAATATGCTCAGCGTTTTCCATTAGATATTTCCGCTTCTATCGCGATGGAGCAGAGCTACGGTTATATTGATGGTGACAGTGCTTCTACGGCAGAATTGTGTTGTTTGCTATCAGCGTTGATTCAAGTGCCTCTACGTCAGGATCTTGCCATTACTGGTTCGTTAAACCAGTACGGTGAGATTCAGGCCATTGGTGGCGTGAATGAAAAAATTGAAGGCTTCTTTAACGTCTGTAATGCCCGTGGTTTAACTGGTACACAAGGCGTTATTATTCCTAAGTCTAATGCTGTGAATTTGATGTTAAGCGATGAGATTGTTGAGGCTGTGCAAGCGGGAATGTTCCATGTTTATGCGATTTCTACAGCTGATGAAGCGTTGCATTTATTGACTGGTATTGAGCCCGGTGTTGCGGATGAAGAGGGTGAATACCCAGAAGGCACGGTATCTGCTCGAGTAATCGAACGACTAGAAGAAATATCTAAGCTTGGTGAAGAAGAGGAAGACGAAGAAGACGATTCTGAAGAAGAATCTGATGACTCGTCAAAAGCAGATAAAGATAAAAAGTCTGATAAAGCGAAAAAACCAGAAAAAACTAAAAAATAAATGACAAGCTAGTGCTTGCCATTGGTTCTTTTGATGATTTCAGTTTTGCATTGAGAGTTCACTAAAGAAAAAACCGTGTAATAGAGGTCGTCTGCTTTGACATAAATATAGCTGGCGACCTCTTTTCTTTTACTTGGAAGATGTCTTTTTAAAACCAAAGCATTTTTAAACGTTTTTCCACTCATGTACTTTTGAGCGTCTTTATCTGCAGCAAGCTTTGCGTCAAAGTCGCTGCACTCCGCGAAAGTAAAACTGCTTATTGCCAAACTGAGCAGAACAAGCAATTTGTATCTAAACTTAAAAATATTGAACTCCATTACCATTCAAATGACTAATATATCTGACAAGCTAGTAAAGTTTGTAAGATACACGTCAAACACACCTAGTGTCATTAGTGAATATATATTAACAAGGTTAAAGTAGTTATAACGATTACAATATAGTAGGTGTTTTTTTCAGCGAGCATGTTATTTTAAACACATTGTTTTACGCGATTAACAAAGCCTCGAGCTTAAGTATTTTGGGATTAAAAGGTGTATTTATGAAAAAAGGTCTTCTTACTGCCGCGATTATTTCTATTTCCTGTTCATCTACTGTATTTGCTGCTTCATGTGATGACACTAAGTTGCATGGTTACATGGAAAATATCAAAGATGAAATGCGCTCTATGTCGTCTGATGTTAAGTCAGGGGACAATGAATCTGCAGCAAAACGAGCAAATACACTGATTACTTATTTTGAAAAAGCACGTAGTGAAACACCTTATAAATTCACTGCAGAAAACTTGCAAGGCAATGAATTAAAAGATCAAAAAGCAGAATTCACTAAAGTAGTTGATGACACTATCGTGGTTCTAAAAGATCTAGAAACTGCACTAAAGTCAGGAAACTCTTCAGAAGTGAAAAAATTACTTGGAGCAATGGGCAACCAAAGAAAAACTGGCCACAGTTCTTTTAAAGCAAATTGCTAGTTCTGCTGGATGACCTAGCATGAATTCACTGCTACAATGCGCGCGATAAAGAGAGGATATTATGGCTCGTGTTAAAAAATCGCGCAGTATGCGTGGCAAACTTGGAAAAACTGGTTCAAAAGAGATGATGAAAGAGCAAAACAAAGCTCGTAAATCTTCACCAACTCGCCGTTTTGTGACAAAGAAATCCAAGGAACGCAAAGAACAAGCGCACAAGAAACTTGAACGATTAGGATTGCTTCCAGAAAAAGAAGCTGGGGCTGCACCTGTGCGTCCTCGTCGTTTTGTTTTCGTGAAACCTGTTGATGAAAAAGCAGAGCAAGCGGAAGCTATGGAAAACGTTAACAACATCGATACGGATAGTGAAGATCTGTCATTAGACGAATTGTTGTCTGCCTTTACTGAGCAAAAATAAACGAGCAAAAGTAAAAGCAGAAAGACAAGCAAATAAATGTAAAATAAAAAAGGCTGCAGATGCAGCCTTTTTTTATGTTAAAAAAGCGCCATACAATAAAAATTTTGACTTAAATCATTTGTTAAATAAGGTGATAACTGTGAAAGCTTCTGTTCCGATGTCGAGTGTTCGCTATCTTTTAAAAGCGGTTGAGGGTCAAGGTTTGGACCGTCAGTCGGTGTTAGACAGTTTAGAACTAACACAAGATGAAATAGAGCAGAGCGACTCATTCCCCGCTTATCGTTACGGAATGCTTTACCAAAAAATCATGTGGCTCATGCAAGATGAGTCGTTTGGTATGCTAAGTGGTGGTAAGGTTCCAAACGGTACTTTCAGAATGATGTGCCTTTGTATCATACATGCACGAAGTCTTGCTCATGCCTTGTATCGTTGTAGTGATTTTTATGAGATTTGCCGAGGTCCAACGGTTAAACCGGTGTTGATTAAAAAAGGTCGATTCGCCATGGTGACCTTTGCACCTTTGGATTCTTCAGTAGAAAATATCAGCGAGCTAGTCGAACCAGAATCAAAAGAGCAGTTAAGAACAACCCTTTCCATGTGGCATCATTTCATTTGTTGGTTAATTGGGCGTCGATTAAACTTGAAGGCGGCTTACTTCACCAGTGAGCGCCCGGACGATGTTGAATATTACAAGACACTTTTCCAATCAGAAGTTAGATTTAACCAACACGCTAACGCTTTAGTATTTCCTGCCAGTTACCTTGATATGCCCATTGTTCAAACCGAAGACAGTTTGAGAGGCTTTTTAAAAACCGCACCTTATCAATTATTGGTAATGGTAGAAAACGACAACAGCTTAAAATCACAAGTCATGGCCATGCTAGGGAAGGATTTTTCACGAGAAATGCCGAGTGCCGATGAAGTAGCGAGTGCTCTTAATATGAGTGTATCGACACTACGCAGGCGTCTAAATGACGAAAAAACCTCCTACCAAAACATCAAGGATGACTGCCGTAAAGAAGCGGCAATTACCTATATGAACGCTCCTCAGTTAAGCATCAATGATATCGCCGCGTTAATGGGATTTGATGAACCGAGTGCTTTTTTCCGTTCTTTTAAAAAATGGACGGGGATGACGCCAGGCGAATATCGAAAAAGTGAGGAATACTTAAAGTTTGGTAAAGCAATAAAACGCCCATAAATTATGCCTTTAATGCTTTTTATTTTATGCCGTGAATGTATTTGTCAGAAATATAGGCCTGAATTGTTATTGAGAGATTTGCTATATTTTTCCATTCTATAAGTATAAATCCGCTCGGATAACTAACCGGAGAATAAAAAATGAGCGAATACCTATATCCAATCAATGACATTCTATTTAGCTTACGTTCTGTTGCTAAAACAGATCGCCTTACACCTTATTTAGAAGATGCTGTCGATTATGATCTATTAGAAGCGATTCTTGGAGAGGCAGGTAAATTAGCCGAGCAAGTTATCGCGCCTATCAACGCCAGTGGTGACAAAGAAGGCTCGCGGGTAGAAAATGGTGAGGTGATCGAAGCAAAAGGCTTTAAAGAAGCCTTCAAGGCGTATTCAGAAGGAGGTTGGATCGGTTTATCCGGCGACCCAGAATACGGTGGCCAAGGCCTTCCTTCTTATGTAGCAACTGCCGTTAACGAAGGTGTTCAAGCAGCCAACCTAGCTTTTTCTTTGTGCCCTTTGTTGAGTCTAGGAGCAATTGAGGCGATTAGCTTACATGCTAGCGCTGAATTAAAGAATTTATACCTTCCTAAAATGTTGGCTGGCGAATGGGCCGGCACAATGAATCTGACTGAGCCTGCTGCCGGCTCAGATCTTGCAGCTATAGCCTGTAAAGCCACACCTGATGGCGACGTATTTCGTATCAAAGGGCAAAAAATATTCATCACTTGGGGTGATCATCAGATGAGTGACAACATCATTCATTTGGTATTAGCGCGTCTACCAAATGCTCCTGATGGTGTGAAAGGCATTTCTTTGTTCATCGTCCCAAAATTCCTTCTAGACGGTGAAGGTGAGCTTGCTCAACGTAATGATGTTCAAGTGGTTTCCGTTGAACATAAAATGGGCATTCATGCTTCACCAACGTGTGTGATGAGCTTTGGCGATAAAGAAGGCGCTGTTGGCTACCTTGTTGGTCAAGAAAACGAAGGCATAAAAGCCATGTTCACCATGATGAACAATGCAAGACAAGGTGTTGGCTTGCAAGGTTTGGCTATATCGGAGCGAGCATATCAACAGGCATTAGCCTATGCGCAAGAACGTAAGCAGGGTATGAACGCTGAGAGAACTGGCCGAGCTGCCATTATCGAGCATCCTGATGTGCTTCGTATGTTAATGACGATGAAGTCACAAATCGATGCGATGCGTTCTCTTATCTATGTTGCTGCTGTTGAAAATGACATGTCTCATCTTGCTTTAGGGGACGATAAAAAACACGCTATTGCTCGAACTGCGCTATATACTCCTATAGTTAAAGGTTGGATTACTGAGCAAGCTCAAGAAATTACTTCCTTAGCGGTTCAAGTACATGGAGGCATGGGCTTCATTGAAGAAACAGGCGTTGCTCAACATGCGCGTGATGCACGAATCCTACCAATTTATGAAGGCACTAATGGTATACAAGCAATTGATTTGATTGGCCGTAAATTGCATTCAGACAAAGGTGCCGCCATGATGTCGTTGCTAGCAGACATTGAAGCTGAAGTAGCCGAATGGCAAACATCCTCTGTTAGTACTTATGCAAATAAAGTGAAGGCTGTACTAGATCAAGCTAAAACGGCAACCGAGACTTGTTTAACTGCTATGCAAAAGAATCCTGTTTTAGGTACAGGCTTAGCGTATTCTTATATGATGTTAATGGGATATTTGGTTGGTGCTTGGTTACAAGTAAGAGCCTTACACGCTGCGCAGAATGATGAAAAGCTCGATGAATCACAAAAAAGCTCTTGGGAGCATTCGGTCGCATTTTATTGTGATCATGTTTTGCCGAGAGCTTTAGGGCATACTTATTCAATAATGTTTGGATCTGCAACTGTTGACAATCTAAACAAAAATGTTTTCAATCGATGAAAAGCATTTCATGACTATAGAGAATGCCCTAAAAAAATAAAATGGGAGGCAACATGTCAGATAGAGAAGTAATGGAATTTGATGTTTTAATCGTCGGTGGTGGACCTGCTGGGTTATCTGCTGCTTGCCGTATTATGCAAAAAGCGCAGGCTGAAGAAAAAGAAATTAGCGTTTGCTTGGTTGAAAAAGGTTCTGAAATAGGCGCGCACATACTATCTGGTGCCGTTGTCGATCCAGCGGCATTAACAGAGCTTTTTCCTGAATGGCAAGAAATGGGCGCGCCTCTTAACACCAAGGTAAATGTCGACGAACTGCATTGGTTAGGTTCGGAAACAACGTCTAAAAAGTTTAGCAATTGGATGGTACCGAAAACCCTCCACAACGATGGCAATTATATCATTAGCCTTGGCAACCTATGTCGCTGGCTTGCAGAGCAAGCTGAATCTTTAGGTGTAGAAGTCTTTCCAGGTTTTTCTGCAGCGCATATTGCTTACGATGATAAAGGCAATGTGGAAGGTGTTATTACGGGAGATATGGGTTTAGCTGCTGATGGCTCTGAAAAAGATGGCTTCATGCCAGGAATGTTGTTGAAAGCGAAATACACCATCTTTTCTGAGGGTTGTCGCGGGCATCTGGGCAAAGAGCTTCTTACTCGTTTTGAATTGGATAAAGACAAGGCTCCTCAACATTATGGTCTTGGTATAAAAGAGCTGTGGGATGTTCCTGAATCTCAAAGTAAACCGGGCACCGTTATTCATACTGCTGGTTGGCCGTTAGGTAATGAAGCCGGTGGCGGGGGGTTTTTATATCATTTAGAAAATAATCAAGTGGTGGTTGGGCTGATTGTCGACTTAAACTATAAAAACCCATATTTGAGCCCTTATGAAGAATTCCAAAAATATAAGCACCATCCAATCATAGCTGAGCATTTAAAGGGCGCAAAACGTGTTTCTTATGGCGCTAGGGCTATTGCCAAAGGTGGTTGGGCGTCGTTGCCTAAAATGAGTTTCCCTGGCGGGTTGGTAATTGGCTGTGATGCCGGTACGTTAAATCCTGCTAAGATCAAAGGAACTCATACAGCAATGAAGAGCGGCATGTTAGCTGCAGAAAGTATTTATGATGCGCTGCAATCAGAAGCTCCAACAGTTGACTTGGTTCAATTTAATGATGCTATGCGTAATTCGTGGTTAGGGAAAGAATTACAACAAGCACGTAACTTTGTTCCAGTGATGCATAAACTTGGTACTTTCTGGGGCGGTGCTTATAACTGGTTAGATCAGAATGTTTTCTCTGGCGGTTTGCCATTCACTTTCAATGATATGACACCAGACTATGCGTGCATGGAGTTAGCGGAGAAACACGTTGCACCGGAATATAAAAAGCCAGATGGTTTATTGAGCTTTGACAAACTATCTTCCGTATTTTTGTCGAATACTAACCATGAAGAGAATCAACCGTGCCATCTAAAATTAAAAGATGCGGCGATTCCGATTCAAAGTAATCTACCGAAATACAATGAGCCCGCTCAACGGTATTGTCCGGCTGGAGTTTATGAAGTCGTTGAGTCCAATAGTGAGTCCATTTTTCAGATAAACTCGCAAAATTGTATTCACTGCAAAACCTGCGACATCAAAGACCCTGCACAAAATATCACATGGGTAACGCCAGAAGGTTCTGGTGGGCCAAACTACCCAAATATGTAGCACCACAAAGTGTTAGAACAAACGGATCACTTATATGTGCTCCGTTTGTTCTTATTCACTACTGGATTTCACTTTTCGACTGATCAATAATGGTGCCCTACAAAAAAGGGGAATCTTATGCGCTTGTGGGTCGATGCTGACGCCTGTCCAAATGTTATTAAAACCATTCTTTTTCGTGCTGCTGAACGTCTTGAAATTTCCTGTATTTTAGTGGCCAATCAAGCCATATCTATTCCACCATCAAAATGGATCGAACGCCGCGTGGTGAGTTCGGGCTTTGATGTTGCTGATAATTACATTGTCGATAATATCGACACTCAAGACTTGGTGATTACTGCGGATATCCCTTTGGCATCTGATGTGATCGAAAAAGGCGCCTTAGCAATTAACCCACGTGGAGAACTTTATACAAAAGAAAATATTAAACAGCGTCTGGGTATGCGAGACTTCATGGAACAGATGCGCTCTTCGGGTATTCAAACGGGAGGTCCTGCTGTATTCAACCAGCAAGATAGAATGGCTTTTGCAAACACATTAGATAAGTTATTAGCCCAAAGGATCAAATAAATGCTTTTGTTGAGGAATCTGGAAAATGTTTGATGAATATTTTCCAGATTATTCAATGTTTATAGGGGATTTTGTATGAAAAAAATCGTGGTTGTTGGCGGTGGTGCCGGTGGTTTGGAGCTGGTTACCAAGTTAGGACATCGATTTGGTAAAAAGCACCAAGCAGAGATTGTACTTATTGATAAAAGTCAGACTCACATTTGGAAACCTCTGTTGCACGAAGTAGCAACAGGGTCACTGGACATTAATAACGACGGTGTCAATTACCGAGCCCATGCTGCAAAACACTATTACCAGTTTCAATTAGGAACGCTAATGGGAGTCGACCCAGAAGCGCGTACATTGATACTAGACTCTCTTTCTGACGATATGGGTCACATTGTATTACCTGAACGCACTATTTCTTATGACATTCTTGTTATGGCTGTGGGCAGTGTGAGTAACGATTTCGGAACTCCTGGTGTACGAGAGCATTGTTATTTTCTAGATTCCCATAAACAAGCTGAGCGTTTCCAACAAGCGCTTTTGAACCAGTTCTTACGTGTTCATCAAGAGGGTGCTGATGCAAAATTGAAGCTAGCCATTGTAGGGGGGGGCGCAACTGGGGTTGAATTATCTGCTGAACTGTTTCATGTTGCAGATATGCTAAAAGCTTATGGCATGCCTGAAATGTCTGGCAAACGAGTTAATATTCAACTTATTGAAGCAGGCCCCAGAATACTTGCAGCCTTACCAGATCGAATTGCCTCTTTAGCAACAAAAGAGCTTATTCACTTAGGCGTCACGATAAGTCAAAGCACTCGAGTTGTCAGAGCTTATGATGGCGGATTTCAAACAGCGGACGAGAAAAATATTGAAGCAGATCTCATGATTTGGGCTGCTGGTGTGAAAGCACCAGACTTCGTAGCCAAGATTGAAGGCTTTGAAACTACGAGAAACAACCAAATATTGGTTAAAGGGACATTGCAGACAACAGGGTTTGAGAACATTTATGTGATCGGTGACTGCTGTGCATGCAAACAAGCTGATGGTTCTTTTGTTCCGCCTAGAGCGCAATCTGCTCACCAAATGGCTTCGTTAGTGTTTGATAACATCAAAGCGTCTTTTTTGAGCGAACCATTAAAAGAATACACTTACAAAGATTATGGGTCCTTAGTTAACCTGAGCCGTTATAGCACAGTGGGTAATCTAATGGGGAACCTGATGGGCGGCTCCATGTTTATAGAAGGACGTATTGCTCGTTTCGTTTATGTTTCCCTATACAGACTTCACCTCATTGCGATACATGGCTGGTTCAAAGCCACAGTGATCATGGCAGCACAAAAGATTGGTAAGGTCGTCAAGCCAAAGCTTAAGCTACATTAATTCCTGGCCTACACAAGTTACTTAGAAAGCCGAGTCATTACGAACTCGGTTTTTTTTTGCTTCAAATTTCTTATTCAGTCGTTATTGTAGTAAAGCTTGACCTATGTGCTACATACAGGTTTTACACTATGGTTATAGTTCAGATATTTCAAAGGAGTTTCTATGCGAGTAAGTGAGCTAGCCAAAAAAACCAATGTAACTGCTGAAACTGTCCGCCATTACACAAGGCTTGGGCTGATCCGTGCTGAGCGAGATCCAAACAATGGTTATCAGTTATACGACAAGGTGGCATTGCAGCGATTAAATTTCATTCGCCAAGCCAGTGATTTAGGATTCAGCTTAAAGCAAATCGAAGAGATTTTTCATCAATCCGATAGTGGTGATTCACCTTGTCCTATGGTTCGTGATTTATTGGAAAAAAAAGTCCCAGAAACCAAACTAAAAATAGCTCAACTGCAAGCGCATTTAGTCAAAATGGAAGACGCGTTAGCAGCTTGGAAAAGTATGCCAAATGGTGCTCCTGATGGTCATTCAATTTGTTGTTTGATTGAAGACTGGGAAGAGGTCAAGTAGGGCTATCAATAGCGATATAAGAGGAGGGTAGAAATGACGCATCCAGAATCAAAATCAGCCGATCAAAATACAGTATTAACATTAAATGTTACCGGTATGTCTTGCCAAGGCTGTGTGTCGAAAGTTCGCAAACTCATTCAGGAAAAAAGCTCAGAAGCGGTTATCGAAGGTATGCCGAAAGAGCATAAACTAGTGGTCACGTCTGATTTAGAATTAGCCGCAATTGAAGCTAGTGTCCAGGAAGCTGGATATCAATCATTAGGCTTATTTAATAACAATGAGCATGATCAATCAAAAAATAAGCAAGAATCCGCTGAGGAAAAAAATCCAGTAGATAAAGAACAGAACAATCTAGATAAAGTAGACAGTTCATTCAGCTATCAATTTTCTATTGGTGGAATGACCTGTGCCGGCTGCGTTAATACGGTAAAAAAGGCTTTGGCGAATTCTGCCGATGTTATTTCTGCAGACGTTAACTTCGCCAATCATACCGCACAAGTTGTCACCAAAGGTTCTTCTGAAGCATTAATCGAAGCGGTTGAGAATTCAGGTTATCAAGCAAGCCTTATCCTAGATGCAGAAAAAAGTGAAGAAGAGCGCGGCAAAAGAGAGTTGGCGGAATATCGTCATAAATGTAAATCGTCAGCGCTGGGTTTAGGTTTAGGGATTCCTTTGATGCTGTATGGCCTGTTTGGCGGAAACATGATGGTGAGCTCGCTCACTGATAGAGTCATTTGGTTTGTAGTCGGTGTTGCCACGCTGTTAATTATGGTGACTGCGGGTAAGCATTATTTCCGTGGTGCCTGGAAAGCCTTTACGAGCCATCAGGCTAATATGGATTTATTAATCGCCTTGGGTACTGGTAGTGCTTGGTTGTATTCAATGCTAGTTGTGCTTGCACCTATGACTTGGTTGCCTGATAACGCCCGCCACTTATACTTTGAAGCAGCAGTGATGATCATTGGTTTAATCAACCTTGGCCAAGCATTAGAGCTGAGAGCTCGTCGTAAAACAAGCCAAGCCTTGCATCGACTTTTGGATTTGCGACCTAAAATGGCAACGCGAGTGGATGGCGACACGGAATCTCGCGTTAGTGTGGCAGATATCAAGGTGAATGACATTTTGCGAGTTCGCTCTGGTGACAAAATTGCTGTTGATGGAGAGGTCTTAGAAGGTCTTTCCACGGTAAATGAATCTATGCTCACAGGCGAACCTGCACCAATAGAAAAAAGCGTAGGAAGCTTGTTATCTGCTGGCACGATAAACGGCCAAGGTAGTTTGTTGTTCAAAGCAACTCGTATTGGTTCCGATACCTTACTCGCGCAGATTATAACCATGGTCGGTAAGGCACAGAACTCAAAGCCACCGATTAGTGTGCTAGCCGACAAAGTGTCTTCTATTTTTGTACCAAGCGTAGTCATTATCGCTATTTTGACGGCACTTGTGTGGTTTAACCTTTCTATATTTGGTGTGGACAATGAATCCGTCTTCTCATATATGTTGGTAACGACCATCTCGGTACTGATAATTGCTTGTCCGTGTGCTTTGGGGCTAGCAACACCTATTTCTACCATGATAGGGATTGGTAAAGCGGCAGAATATGGTGGCCTTATTCGAAACGGTGAAGCCTTACAAAGAGCGAGTGAATTGACTGTGGTCGTGCTGGATAAGACTGGCACGATTACAGAAGGTAAACCGAAAGTCGTTAATGAAATATTAAGTGAGCAAGCTCATAAAGGTTTGGTGGCACAAGTCGTTTCAGCTCTAGAGGCGCGAGCCAATCATCCTTTGGCGGATGCTTTATTGGAGCATTGTCAGAAGGATGCAGCAGAAAAAGAAAGTGTTGCTCTCGATGAGTTTGAGTCACTGGTTGGTTTAGGTGTGAGAGGAAGTATTGAAGGGAAGGCTTATTATCTTGGTAACGAGCGCCTGATGAAAGAAAAGGGCATCTCTATAGATTTGCTCGCTTCTGATGATCTGCATAATGCAGCAACCCGCGTCTATCTCTCGGATGAAGTTGCGTTAATGGCTGTTTTTTATATTGAAGATCCCATTAAGAAAGGCGTCAAATCGGCTATTTCGAACTTCAAGGAACAAGGCCTAAAAGTTGTCATGCTGACTGGCGATAATCCAGAAACGGCCGCTTCAGTTGCAAATATGGTTGGCATTGACGATTATCATGCGCAATTGATGCCAGACGATAAACTGAACTGGGTTAAGAAGCTTCAGGCACAAGGTGAAGTGGTTGGAATGATTGGTGATGGCATTAACGATGCGCCAGCTCTAGCTCAGTCCGATGTAGGCTTTGCGATGGGAGCCGGAACTGACGTTGCCATGGAGAGCGCTGATATTACTTTGATACATAATGACTTAAACGGCGTTGCAGATGTTATTCAAATAAGCAGTGCTACGTTAAGGAATATTAAGCAGAACTTATGGGGCGCATTTGCCTATAACAGTTTAGGTATTCCTATCGCTGCGGGGATTCTATTTCCGTTTACAGGGTGGTTATTGAGCCCAGTTATTGCTGGTGCCGCAATGGCCCTATCGTCTGTAACAGTTGTGACTAATGCTAATCGACTTAGATTTTTCCGTATTTCCCGTTCAAATCTTAATAGTATAGATACTGAGGAGGGTAAATGAGCGTACTCATTAATATGTTAGGTGTGTTGCTAATCATGTTTGTTGTCTATTGGTTTTGGTGGCCAACCCACCAGAAACAGACTAAAAAGCACAGTAAGAATAAGTAAAGACATCTTTCAATAAGCAATAACTCGGCAAGTGTTGTAAAATATTTGCGTTGATCAATAAGCCAAGGGCGCAAGCTCTTGGCTTATTTTATTTTCAGTCTTAAATAGTCACTATTGTTCATTAATCTAGAATCAAATATCGGAGCTTTTATGCTTGCTTATCAATGGGGTATTTTTGCTATTGCCCTAGGTACTTTCGGAATAGGAACAACTGAGTTCATGCCTATGGGCCTGTTACCAGTTATTGCAGATGGCGTGAATGCATCCATTCCGGCTGCGGGTTTATTGATTAGCGCCTATGCCGTCGGTGTAATGATAGGTGCTCCATTAATTACTTTGTTTTTAACACGTTATAGTCACAAAACCTCTTTGCTTGCGTTAATGGTGGTTTTCGTCGTTGGTAATTTACTCTCAGCGGTATCTGTTAATTACGAGACTTTCTTAGTTTCGAGAATCATCACCAGTCTTTCTCATGGCGCTTTTTTTGGTATTGGTGCCGTTGTTGCCATGAATTTGGCACCTTTCCATAAAAAAGGTTCTGCGGTAGCGTCGATCTTTTTAGGCTTAACCATTGCGAATATTGTTGGTGTTCCTATTACTACTTGGTTGGGGCAAAATTTTGATTGGCGTATTTCATTTGCAGTAACTGCGATATTAGGTATTGTCGCTTTTATCGGTATCAGCCGCAGTTTGCCCGTTATGCCACGGGCTGAAAAGCCGGATGTGAAAACAGAGCTTAAAGCTATCATGCAGCCTGCTGCGCTGCGAGCGTTTGCGACTACGGTGATGTGTGCAGGATCAATGTTTACGCTTTATACTTACATTGCGCCTATCATGCAGACTTTGGCTCAAGCCTCGGATAACGCTATTGCAACCATGCTAATGCTTGTCGGCATTGGTTTTACGCTAGGAAATTACATCAGTGGCAAAGTAACTGATAAGTCACCAGATCTGGCTTTGTTTGCCTTTCTAGGCCTACAGGTATTGGTTTTATTACTGTTTCGCTTTACCTCAACGACGCTAATTGGTGCCAGTTTAACCATTTTATTATGGGGTGTTGTTATATTCGGTAGTGGGCCTCCATTGCAAATGCAAGTAATGAAAATCGCAGATCAAGCGCCAGGCTTAGCATCTTCTATAAACATTGGTGCATTTAACTTAGGAAATGCTTTAGGGGCGGCTCTAGGTGGATTGGTGATTAGTATTGGTTTCAGCTTTGATTGGATTCCAACTGCGGCAGCAGTTTTGTCTTTTCTTGCGCTTGTTATGGTTTGGTTAAATCGTCGTAAAGCTATCAATGTGCCAGAAGTCAATATCGTTTAATAAGTTGTAAAGAATATAAATCAAGGGGGCAAAAATGTGCCTCTTGTTTTATGCTAAAACCTACTATAAAACCGCCTTTATAAATCAATGTAATGGATCTACAGTTGTGACAGTATTAAAAAGCAAATTCTTAAAGCTCAATCGGCTTATTTTATTTTTGGCCTTAACCGCTACCATTTTAACCTTCATTAATAGCTTTTATTCGAACTATGAGGTGCAGAAAGAACAATTGGTTCTGCAGACAATAGAAGTGAATAGGGCTTATGCTAGTAAGCTGTCTGATACGACAGAAGTGTTTTTGAGAACCTCTCAGCAGCAGCTTACTTATACCGCAAACTCATTATTTAACAAAATGAATGATGGTTCCCACCTAAAAGAAGAGGCTAATCGCCTTAAATTTCAGACGGATAGTTTTAACTCTGTTGTCATTAGTGATGCATCGGGTTTGACTCAAGCTGCTTCGCCAGAAACGCTAGATTTAGTTGGAAGGAAGCTGTCGTCGGTCGGTAGTGTTGAGGCTCTAGAAGAAAAAAGAGCGCTTATAAGTAGCCCATATGTTTCTACTCTAAAGAATTTGATTGTTTTTCTTTCTGCTCCTGTCTTTGATTATCAGGGTAACTACCTCGGCTTTCTTGGTGGTTCTATCTACTTAAAAAGCCCAAATATTTTGAGCGAAATATTGGGCGAACATTATTATAAAAATGGTTCTTATATCTATGTGATAGATCAAGACAAACAAATTCTTTATCACCCAGAAAAAGGACGGATTGGCTCTTTCATTGAAGGTAATGATGGCATTGATGAAATAATAGCGACCAAAGAAGGTGGCTTGTTATTGAATAATAGTAGAGGGATCCAAATGTTGGCCGGATACTCCACCATCCCCAGTACTGGATGGATTATCATTACCCAAAGCCCTGTGGAGTCTACCTTAGTGCCGCTAACAGGTATTATGGAAAAAGTAGTTTTACGTACCTTACCTTTGGCTTTAGCCGTTTTTCTATTTATTTGGTTGTTTGCTCGAGCTATTTCTAAACCACTTCAGCAGCTTGCAGACAAGGCAAAATCGCTTGATAGTCCGACAGTAAATGAAGATATAGAAAGAATCGAATCTTGGTATGTAGAAAGTTTAGGTCTAAAAAAAGCCATGTTAAGTGGCGTTAAACTTATGCAAAACCAGATTGGCGATCTTAAACGTGATGCCGAAACTGACCCTTTAACCGGTGCAAGTAACCGCAGGGCGTTTGAGTTTAAACTTAAACAGTTAGCTTTGCTGGAAGTGCCATTTAGTGTCTTGGCCTTAGATATTGATTATTTTAAGCGTGTCAATGATAACTATGGTCATAGTGTGGGCGATGATGTTCTTAAACAGCAAACGCAAATATTGAACCGGTTTTGTAGAGATGGTGACATGGTCGCCAGAACTGGCGGTGAAGAATTTGTTTTGTTATTAAAAGAAACTTCTAAAGAAGATGCTTTCTTAGTCGCTGAACGATTACGAATCGCGATTTCAGAAGAAACATTTGATGCAGTTGGTCACCTTACCGTTTCAATCGGTATAGCAGCTTGGGCAATATCTGATGAAATAAGTGTAGAGAAAACTTTATCATTGGCTGATCAAGCTCTGTATGAAGCAAAAGAACAAGGGCGAAATCGCTGCATTATCGCTTGATCTAAATAGCATTAGATTTCGGGAAAAAGAAGAGGGTGTGCATGGTAATTCATGCACACCCTTTTTTGTCGAATCTCAAATAATTAGCTAAATGTGTTTTTTTATCTAGTCCATTAGGGGGGCATTAAATATAGCTTTTAGCTTAAAACATGATCAACAGGTTTCATTTGAGGCGGTAGATCAATACTTCCAAGAGCTCTATGAACATCGCGTTCAATGATTCGAACCATTGAATCGGTTGGCAAATCATTGACATCGTTGCCAAATGGATCTTCTAATTCATTGCCTATTGCATCTAAACCAAAGAATGTATAGCTGACTATTGTCGTAAATATAGGGGCCAACCAGCCTAATGGCTCAGCCATTGCAAATGGTAATAACAAGCAAAAAATAAATGTCGTTCTATGTAATAGAAGTGTATATGGGAATGGAAGCGGGGTATTTTTGATTCTTTCGCAGTTAGCCTGAGCTTCAGATAATCCTATTAACCGCCTTTCAAGCTCTAAGTAACGCCATTCACTAATGATCCCATCAGAGGCTAGTTTTGAGCATTTTTCACCAATATTACTTAAGATTGTATCCGCTGGATTATCGATAAAAGTGAACTTATCATCAGCTATCCATTTACTTAGGGAAATACTCTCATTATTGCCTTTTAATTTTGAGTTTAGAGCATGTGCAAAGGCACAAAGCATTTTTAAGATTTCCTCACGAGTTTGTGCATCTGATATCACAATGCTTTCGCGGCAAAAAGCGCGTACTTCAATGATGATTTTCCCCCACATTTTTCTGCCTTCCCACCATCTGTCATAACATGAGCTATTTCTGAAACTCATAAAAATAGACAACGACAAACCTAAAAGAGTAAACGGAATTGAGCTTACATTCTCGAAAGACGCAGGATATGTTTTTTCTAACAGAACAATTAGTGAGGCAAAAACGGTGATTAATAAAACACGTAAAGCGATGCGTTTGGCAATCGAACCCTTAAGGGTCGTAAGTATAACTATCCAATTTGGATTTGGGCGAACAATCATGAGGTAAAGCCTAAAGAAAGATTAAATAAACGGTTATGTGTCAGACCAAGACTTACTAAATTTACTCAGAATAAACATTCAGAGAGATGATTGTTTAACATTTCAATAGAAGGATGAATTTGGTTCGTGGATGATAGAGCCAGTGATGATGGCTTCCAAGCATTAGTAATCATCAGCTGAAAAATAGTCGTTATACGCATAAAGCATCCATTTACACTATTTCCGATAATAACATTTATCGGAAATAGTGTGCGTACATAGAGCTTTCCAAATCTCATAGTTTCTTATTTTATTGAGATTTCAACCAAGCCAGTAATTCTGGCAATGATTTAATTTGATGCGTTGGCGTAATGTCTTCAGGATGTGTTTTGTTGTTATGATTGAGCCAGCAAGTATCAAAGCCAATGTTATTTCCACCTAGAATGTCAGATTCCAGTGTGTCACCGACCATTAGTACATGATTTTTATTTGGCGTACCCATTTGCTCTAAAGCATGTTCGAAGATTTTAGGATGCGGCTTAGCAACACCAACAAGTTCGGAAATAACAACTGGTGAAAAATATGGCAGAAAGCCAGTTCGCTCTAGGCGGATATGTTGTAACTGTGCAAATCCATTGGTAATGATGCCCATGTTTACTTTGTTTTCATGCAGATGCGTTACAAGCTCTATAGCACCTGGTAATGTTTTACAAATTTCAGCCATGGAGTCTAAAAACTGTTTATTAAGCTCTTTGGTGCTTATGGCCAATCTATCGCTCCAAAGTTTAAAACGACGTGTTTGTAATTGCTCTGCGCTAATTTGTCCATTTTGATATTCTACCCAAAGCGGTTTATTTACAGCTTGGTATTCATCATATTCTGGTTGCTCAAAAGTTACGCCATGCTTAGAAAACATGTGTTTTAAACCTGCGAAATTATCAAAATGAAAAAGGGTTTCGTCAGCGTCAAATAAGATCCATTGATATTTCATTGTTTCAACTTATATATTGCTTAATTTATGTATATTAATAATGTTCAGGATGAAGAACTGGAGCTAACGCAAGCACTAATGCTTGGGTATACACGCTTTCTCTTGTAGCGGCATGGTTTGTAAATAAGCCGATGGCGCCGCCTTTTTGTCGAATGTTATCGGTATTAAATAGCTCATCCATCACTAGCCCTAGTTCTTCATTGGCTTGTAAGCGCTGATAAACCTTATTGGGTAGAGGTAAATTAGCTGAACGGCCGGTCATTAGTTCACCATTACTATTTAAAATGGCAACATAAGCAAAGGTCGCGGCGCCCTCCTCGAATTCATCGACGCCACCTTCCATGGCTACAAAGAAGTTCATGTCTGTGCTCGCGCTATGTTCTGAACAATACCTAGCACGGTTTTGTGCACCAAGGCGTGTTTCTGCTTCTGTCATCGGTTGATCAGCAACATCAGACGGAGTATGCATTTCTTCACAATGAATGGTGTGATTAGGAAATACCTGTGAAAAAGCCTGTCTTGCAGCATTTACTTTGACGGGATTAGTTGATCCAACACAAACTCGAATGACGGTGGAACCTAGTTTAGTAGTCATTTACGCCTCAATTTCAAAAAGTATAAAAATAAAAAAGCCGCTACGTTGTTAATAGCGGCTTGGTATTTAGACTATTATTAAATCTAAGCTTGCCCTTTAATAATGGGCGTTGGGCAAACTACATCGGCATTTTGTGCTCTGTGTCTTAACAAATGATCCATAATGGTCAAGGCTAACATTGCCTCAGCAATAGGTGTAGCACGAATACCAACACAAGGATCATGGCGGCCTTTGGTGATAACTTCTATTGGATTACCAGCACGGTCGATACTTTTACCAGGGATAGTAATACTGGATGTTGGTTTTAGAGCCATATGGACAACAATATCTTGCCCAGAAGAAATGCCACCTAGTACACCGCCTGCATGATTGCTTAAAAAACCTTCTGGCGTCATTTCGTCACGGTGCTGGCTGCCTTTTTGCTCTACAACATCAAAACCGTCACCAATTTCTACGCCTTTCACCGCGTTAATACTCATGATGGCTTTTGCAATGTCTGCATCTAGGCGATCAAATACAGGCGCCCCTAAACCAGGCATAACATTTTTAGCGATAACGGTGATTTTTGCACCGACTGAATCGCCTTCGCGACGAAGTGCAGTCATATATTCCTCAAGTTCCGGAATAGCATCGGGATCTGGGCTAAAGAAGCTGTTATCGTAGACTTGGCTTAAATCTTTGACTTCCAATTTGATTGGACCAAGTTGTGACAAGAAACCTTGGATTTCGATACCAAATTGTTGCTTCAAGTATTTCTTGGCAATAGCACCAGCAGCCACGCGCATTGCTGTTTCACGAGCGGATGAACGACCGCCACCACGATAATCGCGGAAGCCATATTTTTGATCATAGGTATAATCAGCATGAGCAGGACGGAAAGTATCTGCGATGTTGCCATAATCTTTTGAGCGCTGATCGGTGTTTTCGATTATTAAACCAATCGGTGTTCCAGTGGTTTTGCCTTCAAAAACACCAGACATGATTTTCACTTCATCGGCTTCACGACGCTGTGTTGTGTGTTTCGATGTGCCGGGTTTACGTAGATCTAAATCACGTTGTAAATCAGCTTCGCAAAGCTCAATTCCTGGTGGGCAACCATCAACAATGGCGCCAAGCGCAAGACCATGACTTTCACCAAAGGTGGTGACTTTAAAAAGTGTTCCAAATGTATTACCAGACATAGTTTATTTCTGCTCTTGTAATAGTTCGCTAAGTTGTTCTTTAGTTAGGATAAAAACACCGTTACCACCCTGCTCTAATTCTACCCACATAAAGGGAATATTAGGATAAGCGGCTTGTAAGGCTGTTTCAGTATTTCCTACTTCGTAGACTAATATACCGTCATCTTGCAGATAATGCGCGACTTGGGCTAAAAATTCATGGGTGAAATTGAGGCCATCTTCACCGGATGTTAAGGCTAATTCAGGCTCATTATGAAATTCTGCAGGTGCATTTTCAAAGTCGTCTGCATCCACATAGGGTGGATTACAAATGATCAGGTCATATTGTTTGCCTGCCAAGCCTTTAAACATATCTGAATGAATGGCATGAACTCGCTCTTCGACTTGATGACGGACAATATTTTCATTGGCAACTAATAATGCGGGTTCACTGATATCGGAAATATCGACTTCTGCATCGTCAAAGACTAAAGCTGCCGCAATACCCAAACAACCAGAGCCAGTGCACATGTCTAAAATATTCAACGGATAGTTTTTAAGCCAAGGTGCAAATTCACTTTCCAACAAAGATATGATTGGAGAGCGAGGAATCAATGTGTCTTTGGTAACTTTAAACGGTAGTCCCATAAACCAAGCTTCCCCTAGAAGGTAAGGCAATGGCTCGCGTTTAGTGATGCGAGTTTGAACTAGCTTAAGAATGTGTTTCTTTTCATTGTAGGTCAATGCGCAATCCAACATATCACGATCAAAGTCGAGTGGAAGTTTTAATGCCCCCATAACAAGATGAACAGCTTCATCCCATGGATTGTCTGTACCATGACCGTAAAACAAGTCTGCCTGTTTAAAGCGACTGAATGTCCAACGAATGAAGTCTTTGATGGTGGATAAATCACGAACGGCTGATTGCTTGTAGCTCATCTTCTCTTCTTAATTATGAATGCGCGGATATGGCGAGTAACTTATTATAACGGTTATTGTTTCGTGCCTCTATCTTTGCGTTGCATGGTTTTTACTGAGCTGGTTAAGGCATCGAGTTTTTTCGTCATTTCTTGCCACTTTTTCGCATCATTTTTTATTTTATTTTGTTGGTTTTCTTCTAGGAATGCTGCAAGTTTCGCGTTTTCTTCAGTGAGCTTAGCAATTTGATTGTCTTGTTTGGCAAGATCTACTTCTTTTTGAGCAAGGTTAATTCTGAGTTCGGCGTTATCTTTTTCTTCTTGTTTGATCTGGCTGGTTAATACAGAGTTTTGAGCAATCACTTCTTGGTATCTTTGCTCACTAAATGCAAATTTTTGTTTAAAGGTTTCTGCTTCATCACCTACTTTTTTGTGCTCTGACATTAATGAATCATATGCTGTTTGTAATTCGATTAATGCTGAAGATAAAGACATATAACCACTTCGTGTTGCTTCTTGCTTGAGTTTTTGGTGTTGCTCAATTTCGGACGATTTTTCATCAAGCAATTTCCCTAGATTTTGAGTTACTTCTCTTGAAAAGCGCTTAAAAACAGGAAGCAATACATCATTGAGTTCGCTTAATTCGTGTTGTTGCTGTTCTTTGTAGGCTTCTTCCCAGTCAGTAATTGCATTCAGGAAGGTAGTGTTTGAGCAGCGACGTCCGTCCTTTTGTAGAAAGTATTCGGTTAAACGAGGAATATTTGGGAAGCTGTTCTTTTCTATCAACTCCCAGCAGGCTTGGTGAATTTCTTCTCTTGCTATGTTTGCTTTGCGAGCCATATATCATCCTACTGATCGTTTAAGATTCAAATTAAATAAATTAAGTATTTAGTTTATCAAACTTATCTTTCTTGTAAAACAAGATGGTGAGTTACTGGCAGCTTTCATTTTTTTGCTTTGGTATATTTTAGACAATAAAAAAGCTCCCGCAGGAGCTTAGTGGTACTGGCTGATCTTTAATGTTATCAAGCTGATATTTATTGGATGCTGGTAGTGTTTATAACTCTTGTCGCCATTTCAACACCAAACTCTTTAGCTAGCTCTTTCCATGAATCTTGTTTCGGCTCATAGACAACAGGCTCTGCATCGGGGAAACGCGTGTCCAATATATCAGTTACGCTTGCCAAACCATCGATCAAACCAATCTTGATGGCTTGTGAACCAGTAAATACCATACCTGAGAAGACATCATCCGTAATAACAAGCCTATCCCCACGACCTTCTTTTACAGCATTGATGAACTGTTGATGAGTTTCATCTAATACTGCTTGCCATTTCACTTTTGCTTCTTCGGTCATTGGGGCGAATGGGTCAAGAAAAGCCTTGTTGCGCCCTGCTGTAAAAGTGCGTCGTTCCACACCAATTTTTTCAAGCAAGTTACTTGCGTCAAAGCCGGAGGAAATAACACCAATTGAGCCAACTAAGCTGGCTTTATCGGCGTAGATTTCATTTGCTGCTGAAGCTATGTAGTAACCACCGGAAGCGGCCATGTCTTCAACAACCACTAGAACCGGAATGTCTGGATAGTTTTGTTCTTTCGCGCGAATGGCATCGTAAATAATACCAGAATGAACTGGACTTCCGCCTGGGCTGTTCATTTCAATGACCACACCTTTTAGGCGAGAGTTTTGGTAAGCGGCATCAAGCAAGCCAACAAACTCAGAGGATTCTATCTCGTTATCAGCGCCAATAACGCCACGCATTTGAATCATGGCAACTATATCACCTTCTAAACTGACATCTTGAAAATTAGATTTTGCAAACCAACCACCAACTACCGCTAAGAAAATCGCGAGCGTGGTAAAGCGAAAGAAGATTCTCCAGCGTCTAGTGCGACGCTTCTCGATAAGATTCTCACTGAGTGTTTTCTCTAGTAATGACCAAATCTCTTTATTTGGGTCAGTACTATCTTTTTCGATCTTCTTCCCTGTGCGTGTATGTTCGCTTGAGGTTTCACTAAGTGACTGCTTGCGATCTTCGTCTTCTGTCCAGCTCATTTGTTATAGCCCTAAAATATTTGATAATTGATTGAAATCGTTTATTAGCGCATGCGGTTGGCAAGCTCTTAATCGTTCTTCTTGATGTGCACCATAAGTTACTCCAATGCTTTTCATTCCAGCACTTGTTGCCATGTTTAAATCATATTCTGTATCGCCAATCATGATGGCATGTTCAGGCAAAAGATTTAGCTCAGCTAGTATTTGCTCCAGCATTAACGGGTGTGGTTTCGATATGGCTTCATCGGCACAGCGGGATGCGACAAAGTAATCTCTTGTATTAGTTAGAGACATTACTCTTTCAAGCCCTCGACGACTTTTACCCGTGGCTACCGCCATTTTTATACCTGCAGATTGCAGTTTATTTAATACGCCTATAACTCCGGGATAAGCTAATGGCGGCGTTTGATCTAATGCTACATAAATAGTCTTGTAGTGCTCGATAATTGTATTTTGTTTATTTAAAGATAACTCTGGCCAAACCGTATCTACGGCTTTATCGAGAGATAAACCAATGATATTTTTTATATCATCTTTTGCTCTTGTTGGTGCTCTTGCCAAGTGGCCAGCCTGCAACATGCTATGACATATATTGTCGATGGAGTCGAATAAGGTACCGTCCCAATCAAAAATTACCAACTTAACCATAGATACCTCTTAAGAATAGTCCGGCGAGAGTGTACCATAACCGAAAATGACTAAATAAGGATTGGTAATGACTACAGGCTATACATTAGAGCAACTTTCAATTGATCAAAGTGTTGAATATCGCAAAGTGGTTACACAAGCAGATGTACAAGCTTTTGCTGATGTAACAGGTGATACAAACCCTGTTCATTTAGATGCTGAATATGCAGCAACGACTTCTTTCGGTCAGCCAATTGCCCATGGCATGCTGACAGCTGGCTTTATCTCAGCAGCGATAGGTACTCAATTGCCAGGACCTGGCTGTATTTATTTAGAGCAAACGCTAAAGTTCCGCTCTCCGGTTTTTGTTGGTCAAGAAGTGGTTACGACTGTAACGGTTACTGATATCAATGAACGTCGTCGCCGTGCAACACTAAAAACAGTGTGCGAGTGTGACGGTAAAGTGGTTGTAACAGGTGAAGCAACCATTATGCTGCCGGCATAAAAAGTGAGCAATGATAATAAAAAGCATTAACCCATAGCTGGTAATGCTTTTTCGTATTTGTTATGGCGACGAGAATATGTGCCAATTTTATCAATGCCATGGCCAAATATTTTTTTATGTATCTTTAATCATGGCTCCCTTATTTGCATCACAATTGTTAGACAAAGTGTCTGATCGTGAAAAAATGCGGCATTTTGTAAAAAAGGCTGGGATTTAGGCAGGAGCAAGCCTATATTTATTAGACAAAACAAGGATTAGGTGTTGCCATGAAAATTCAATTACTAATGATCATTACCGTGATTATATCGTCTTTATTGACGATATCTCAGCGCGCCAATGCTCAAGAAGTAAATCAATTTCGCTGGCTAGAACCTACTGTAGAGCAAAGATGTGATGAAGTCGTTGTCCCAGATCAAGATAATGGAGCAGATAGCGGCTTTATTGTATTTATTCCATTTCGGACTCATCCCTCAGCTTTAACTCCAACGCCTTTTCTAAATTATCGCTTACCTGTTATTGCTAAAATTAGTAGTAGCATCAATCCAAGAGCCCCACCGTTTTCACTGATATAACTCACCCACGCTTTAGCTATTTTATTTTTTACACTGGGGATTAATCATGAAAACACTAACTTATGTATCTACAAAAGACGTTAACCAACTAACTTGGCCTGCAACTACAGAAAATATAAACCTTTATTCTTCTGCTTTATCAGTCTTTACTGATTTTCAAACGGCCGGCCCACGCGTAATTGAATCAAATACTCGTGCAGATGAGCTTGTTCAGTTGATGAGAAAAGAACATGTACGCATGAAAATCGTAGTCGATGCAGATAATCGCTTTGTTGGCGTTATTAGTCTTGAAGACTTGTCTGAAGATGTCTTCATTAAACAGGTAGCAAATGGTTTTCAACGTTCAGAATTGATGGTTGCAGATTTGATGAGAGCTAAAGAAGTGTTACTTGCTCTATCGTATACATCTCTTAAGCATTCAGATATTGAATCACTTTTGTTTAGTCAGCGTAACAATAAGCTGCAGCATTTGCTTGTTATTGATGAAGATACCAAGGCTATTCGTGGTTTGATTTCATCTAACGATGTTGCTCGCCAGCTTCGATTGGATATTGATGTTGCTTTCTCTAGTTTTGCGCATACTTACCAAAGCGCTATTCTTGGTCAAAAAGAGCCTACAAAAAAGCTAAAGGTAGCTTAATTCACGATCAACTTTTAGCGCTAGTTACTTAAAAGAAGCCCAGATTATTAGATAATCTGGGCTTCTTTTTGTTTGCTCTTGTTTCTTATTAGCCTTTCTTTTCGATCCAATAGTAATAAATCTCCCCTTCTTGATCTTGTCGAATAAGCTTGTGGCCAAGAAATTGGCAGAACTTTGGAATATCTCTTGTCGTTGATGGATCAGTCGCAATGACTTTTAGCACCTCCTTCGCAGCCAGTTTTCGCATCTCTACATGAAGCATCATTACGGGTTCAGGGCAAAGTAAATCTGTTGCATCAAGCTGAGCTTGGTGTTCCATAATATTTCTCTCAATAGGTTAAGCTTCGGTTTCGATATTCTTCTCTAGCCAGTTTTTCGTGTGAATAGCTATTTCTAAAACAGTGTCTTCTATACTTTTATTGTATTTTTTTAGCGTTTTAAAGTCATGGTCCGCACCTTCTATCCAAAGAATATTCACATTGTCAGGCAATATTTGCTTACTAACCCAATCGTACGAACCTAATTGATCTCTTGTGCCTTGAATAATCAAACATGGTGCTTTTAGTTCAGCAAGAAACGATAATCTATTTTTTTCGGGCTTTCCGGCTGGGTAGAAAGGAAAACCGAAACATACTACAGCTTTCACCATGGGTAGATGTGTTAGTTGTGTAGCTACTCGACCTCCCATGGATTTCCCAGCAACAATACAGCTATTCTCATCCACAATATGCTCAGCAAATTCAGGAACAAGGGTGTTAAATCTAGGTGGTGGCCTTTTCTTTCCTAAACGCTCTTGCTCTTGCATATATGAAAAAGTTACTGGTATCGCAGCTTGCTGTCTTTGCTCGGATATTGCGTCACAAAGTTGCTTTAAAAAGGTGTGATTGTGACCAGCACCAGCACCGTGGGCGAGGTATAAAGGGAGAGAATTCATGTTCATAGTTTTCAAAAAAAACGCTATTAGACCAGATTAGATCGATGGTTAGAACCTTGCTAGATGCATTATTACCAACAACATAGAGAAAGGTTTTAGTTGCAGTATGAAAATCCTTGATCTGGGTCAGCAAATGGCTTTTCACTAAAGTGTAAACTCCTATTAGAAATTTTAATAGGAACACATCATGATTTGGGATTCTTCACTTATCGCTAAGTACGATCTATCTGGGCCTCGTTATACATCTTACCCAACGGCACCGCAATTTGACTCAAGTATTAGTAAAATTGCGCTTATTGATAAGATGTTAACGCCTTCCGAAGCGCCTCTTAGTTTGTATTTTCATATTCCGTTTTGCGCTCACCTTTGTTACTACTGCGCCTGTAATAAGATTGTGACTAAGCAGTACGATAAAGGCGCCGAATACGTTGAACTACTCGGCGAAGAAATGAGATTACGCAGCCTTATGCTTGATCACTCAAGAGAAGTTACGCAGTTACATTTTGGTGGTGGCACCCCTACTTTTTTGACCGAAGAATTAATTGAGGTGCTATTTGATAATATTCAGCAACACTTCAATTTAATTAATGACGGAACGCAAGATTACAGCATTGAAATAGATCCTAGAGAAATAAGTCGATCTAAGCTGAAGTTATTAACTGAAAAGGGAATTAACCGAATTAGTATTGGTGTGCAAGACTTTGACATCAAGGTACAAGAGGCCATCCATCGTGTTCAACCCGTTAAAATGGTTGCAGATCTTGTAAAAGATGCTCGTGAATTAGACATTAAGTCAATTAATTTTGATCTAATTTATGGCTTGCCATATCAATCTATAGAAGGCTTTAGAGAGACTTTGGCGCAAGTGATTGAATTATCACCAGAGCGAATTTCGCTGTTCAATTACGCTCATTTACCTGATCGATTCCGTGCTCAAAGACTGATTTCAGATGATAGTTTGCCCGTATCAAGTATGAAACTTGATTTGTTGAAAATGAGTATTGAGTATTTGATAGCTGCTGGTTATGAATATATCGGCATGGATCATTTTGCAAAATCAACTGATAGCTTGGCGATAGCTCAAAAACAAGGCAAGCTACAGCGTAACTTTCAGGGCTATACAACACATGCTGGCACAGATTTGGTCGCATTTGGCGTTTCTGCTATTAGTGATTTAAATGGTGTTTATATTCAGAACCATACTGACTTATCAATTTATAGGAGTAGTATTGAGAAAGGTCAATTAGCTATAGCTAAAGGGTATATTAGTGATCTAGATGACAGAATTCGACATCAAGTTATAATGACGCTAATTTCTCAATTTGAGTTGAACACTGCCATTATTGAGCAAAAATATAATATTAGCTTCTTCGAGTACTTTTTTGAAGAGATGGAAAATCTAACTCCCATGACTAAAGATGGTATGTTAGATATTGATCGTAGTGGAATGCAGACCACTATTAAAGTTACAGAGCGCGGTAGATTATTAATTCGCTGTATTTGTATGGTTTTTGATAAATATCTCAACGGCGCCATAAAATACTCTAAAGTTATATAGATCGAGATCAGGGAGATTCACATGTCATTGACACACACACAGTCACGATTCAACAGTACGCTTACTTCGCAATGCCAGAACTGTAGCTTAAGCGCCCTTTGCCTTCCAATAGCATTAGCTGATGAAGATATTAATAAATTAGATCAAATAATAGAGCGTAAGAAACCACTAAAAAAGGGCGAGTTTTTGTTTCGCCAAGGCGAAGCGTTTGATTCAGTTTATGCTGTACGCTCTGGCACTTTAAAAACATTCAATATTACGTCCGTCGGCGAAGAGCAAATTACAGGCTTTTATTGCCCCAGTGAATTAGTCGGTTTAAGCGGGATTGATTCAAACGTCTACCCTGTTTCTGCAAAGGCACTGGAAACAACAACAGTGTGCGAGATTCCATTTAGTCATCTTGAAGAGCTGTCTTCTCATATCCCTTCTTTGAAGCATCAGATATTTAAGGTGATGAGCCGTAAAATATCCGACGACCAACAGATGATGGTATTGTTAGGGAAAAAGAATGCTGATGAGAAAGTTGCTTCTTTCCTTTTGAATCTATCTAATCGTTTCAAAAAGCGTGGTTATTCAGCGAGCTCTTTTCGTTTATCTATGTCGCGCGGGGAAATTGGTAACTACCTTGGATTGGCAGTTGAAACTGTTAGTCGTGTCATCACCCGTTTTCAAAAAAATGAGTTAATACATGTTGATGGCAAGGAAATAGAAATAATCGACTTCCCTGAAATGCAAAAACTCGTTGGGGTTGCTAGTGATTGTGGTAAAATCGCCCGCATTTGATTGATATGATGAGGCCCAACAGGCATGCTTTACGACGATTTTTACGTTAAATCCCTAATACAAACAATAGAAGACTGGCCAAAACAAGGTATAAGCTTTCGAGACATTACTCCCATTTTTAGTGACCCTAAAGGCATGAGAATGGTTGTTGATGCTTATGTGCATCGCTACATTGCAACAGATATCACTCATATTGCCTGCATTGATGCTCGAGGCTTTTTAATTGCTGCTGTTTTAGCCTATGAACTGCAAAAGCCGCTTATCTTAGTGCGTAAAAAGGGCAAGCTTCCAGGAAAAACCATTTCACAAAAATACGCTTTGGAATACGGTGAAGCGGAATTGGAGATCCAAGAAGGCGCAGTGAAAGCGGGCGATGAAGTATTGTTATTTGATGATTTGATAGCGACTGGTGGTACCCTATTTGCCGCTATCAAACTATTGACCAGCCAAGGTGCGAATATAAAAGAAGTGGCAGCTATTATAGATTTGCCTGATCTAGGCGGAAGTCAAAAACTAAGAGACAGTGAAATACCTGTTTTTAGCCTTTGCGCTTATGATGGTGAATAATGCTCGAATGTTAACAAATAAAAAGGTGGCATAAGCCACCTTTTTATTTTCAAATAATATTTACTGTTATTAAAAGTCTACTGTTGCACCAATAGAAAGACCTTTGTCAATTTCTTTACGAGAATCATCTTCATATACAGTTACTGTTTTGCCATATCGAATAAACGCACGTGCATTGCGCATAGTCATGTATTCAGCACGAAATTCATAAGTGTACATATGATCTAAGTTGGAGATGGATAATACTTGTGGTGAGTAATACACAGAGCCATAGATACTAACTCGATTCGCTTCTGGTAAGGTGTATCGGTACCAACCACCTAAAGCAAGCGCAACAGATAAGTCGTCCTTCTTGTCTAAATCTGCATCAATAGCATATAGTCTAATACCAATACCTGCTTGAAGCGGTCCACTAGTATCTGAGTCTTCAACAGTGACACCTATATGTGCAGTAGAGGTATTTTTGTCATCATTATGAGTCACGCCGCCATTAACGCCGAACGCTCCCATATTCAAGTTAATATCACCTTTTACTGTATCATTCGTTAGACTAACTCCAGCGGATGATGCATTGACGATAGAAGACCCTAAAATACCGACGGTTAACAATAGAGCTTTATGCGTTAGGTTCATTTCTATTATCCTATAATGAAATAATATTTAATCGGTCAAAGGCCGCGGGCGACTGTTTTAACCCTTTAAAGTCGAATAGTTTTGTGTCTGCCAAATGCGATGGAACGACATTTTGAATAGCAGAAAACATGGTTTCCGTTCTACCAGGAAATTCTTTTTCCCACTTTTGTAACATGTCTTTTACGACTTGTCTTTGTAAGTTCTCTTGAGAGCCACAAAGGTTACAAGGGATAATAGGATATTCCTTCATCACAGAGAAGGCTTCAATATCTTCTTCTTTGCAGTAAGCAAGAGGACGGATAACGATATGTTTACCATCATCGCTTAGCAATTTTGGTGGCATAGACTTTAACTTACCACCAAAAAACATATTCAAGAATAATGTTTCAAGAATATCATCTCTGTGATGGCCAAGTGCGATTTTAGTCGCTCCAATTTCCTCAGCAAAACCGTATAAGGAACCACGGCGCAAACGAGAGCATAAGCCACAAGTGGTTTTCCCCTCAGGCACAATTTCTTTTACGATGCTGTAAGTATCGCGTTCTAAAATATGAAAATCCACACCTAGCTCTTCCAGATAAGCAGGTAAGATATGCTCAGGAAAGCCAGGTTGCTTCTGATCTAGATTCACAGCAACAATACTAAAATTTATAGGTGCGCTAGCCTGAAGGTTCCGCAAAATTTCAAGCATAGTGTAAGAGTCTTTGCCTCCAGATAAACACACCATCACTTTGTCACCTTCTTCAATCATATTGAAGTCAGCAATAGCTTGGCCGGTTAATCTGCGAAGGCGTTTTTGGAGCTTGTTTAGCTCTAACTTTTCTTTAGGTCGAGTAGATAAATCCATCATATATACGCTGTAAACAAAACGCGACTATATTACTATAAGCATGAAGCTACCGCATCAAAAATGGATAATATAAGGCAAAAGTGTATAAAAAATCACTTTCTCACTGTTTTTATAGGTTATCAGCTATCTTTGCTTATAAATTGTAATGTTGAGCGACAACCTTTGCAGATGTATTCAACGCCGCGCTGAGCTCTGGTGTGCCGCTGTTTAGTGAATTGATGTTTTTGGCAGGAGCAGTGGTATTCATAGGCGTGTTTTTGTGGGGGAACATCAAAGGTATGTGTTCGATTTGGTCGGATGCCATATACCTTAAGCATAACAGCTTGCCACTCTTTGCCATGAGGTTTCACCGTGTTACCGTAAATTTGAAATACAATGATGTGAGCAACTTCATGTGGAACAACGGTGTTTAAGAATTCAGCCGGGCTTTGTTGATACATGAAATGGTTAAACCGCAGTTCATTTTTTTGCAGATGTGCGGTACCTGCAGCCC
The DNA here is from genome assembly GCF_002792415.1 of Marinomonas sp. BSi20584. Classification (NCBI taxonomy): domain Bacteria; kingdom Pseudomonadati; phylum Pseudomonadota; class Gammaproteobacteria; order Oceanospirillales; family Oceanospirillaceae; genus Marinomonas; species Marinomonas sp. BSi20584. The sequence continues at coordinate 135,540 of NZ_KZ454869.1, read as the reverse complement.
TGCCTCTTTGCTTTAAATTACATGACGAGCGTTTAAATTTATTACCAAAAAACGCATCAGCTTTATCAAAGCAATGATCGGCTTTTTCAATAATGATGCTCAACACATCTTCGTCGTAGTTTAAGCTCGTCTGTCGAGAGGTTAAGGGCATAATGTAGCCTTCTCTTTTAAATCTACCTCATGAATGATTTTAATGAGCGACTCAGCAAAATCAGCCACTTTTTCTTTTGATAAACCAGTTAAGCGACTCAATGAAGCAATAGAGTTTGGCTTATGCAAGCAAATTAACCTAAGTTGGGTATCACTTAAGTCCAGTTTGCCGTAGCTGTACTTCCAAGCCAATATTTTATGCCAATTTATGCTGTCTATTGCAAGATGCTCTTCTTGAAGGGCCGGATAATAATGCTCACTAGGAATGATTATTTGTGTTTTTCCTTGAAGTACACTCCGTGATTTCTCGTTGATATGTACGGCAAAAACACTATGTACTCCAAGCGTAATATAATCGTAGGCAATTAAATGCCTTATAACTGATTTCCATTGCACTTCACTTAACTCTTTGCCTTTGCCAAATAATGGTAACGACTCTGCCCCAACGGCCGAAACTACTTTGGTTTTCTTCCCAAGTAAAATTTGGATAAGTAGCGAAAAAGGCTGAAGTCCTTTCGTGTGATAAATGAGTGATAAAAGCTTCTGACTAGCAGTCGTCATATTCTGTTCGGATTTGTTTGAAAGACATCGATCACAATGCTGGCAAGCAGGAATGCTCTCATCAAAATGTGATAGCAAATTTTGTCGTCTACAGCCACGTCCTTCTAAAATACGAAACAAACTGCCTAAATGTTGTATTTCTCTTTCTGCCGCCAAAGGCTGCAGTGCTGCCAGTTGTTGTGCTTGAAGCATATCCTGCAAACCATATAGCAACAAAGACTTCGCCGGTTTTCCGTCACGTCCTGCTCGCCCGACTTCTTGAAAATAAGACTCAGGACTGCTTGGCAAGTCTAAATGAACAACAAATCGTACATGAGCAATATCAATACCCATACCATAAGCAGTGGTTGCCACCATTATGGTGCCCTGCTGCTCAGCAAAGATCTTGTGATTCTTTTGTTTGTCTTCCTCCAACATAGCTGCGTGATAACTTAAACTAGGTAAGCCAAGTTTGCTCAACCACCCTGCTAGCTCTTCAGTTTTTTTCCGAGAGCGGCAATAAATAATGCCTGTTTCGCCTGGAACTTCATGATGCAGAAAGTACAAAATCTGCTGTTTGGCTTTTCTTTTTTGCGCTATCTGGATCTTGATATTGGTACGATCAAAACTATTGCGTAGCAGCAGGCAATTTTGAAGTTGCAACGACTCTTGAATCGTCAGCATGGTTTTTTGATCGACGGTGCCAGTAAGAGCAATAATAGGAACGTTGGGGAATGAAGATTTTAGCTGTCCAAGTTGACTGTATTCTGGCCTAAAAAAATTTCCCCACTGAGAAATACAATGAGCTTCGTCAATGGCAAATAACGAAATTTCAAAGCTGTGTAAAAAGCCTATGACCGAAGGTTGAACAAGCTTTTCTGGTGATAAGTAAAGCAAGTCAATATGCTGATGCCGCAATGCCCAAATGAGATCATCTTGTTCGCCAGGATTCAAAGTAGAGTTAAGAAACTTGGCTCGTATGCCTTTTTTGTTTAATTCTTCTACTTGCTGTGACATAAGCGATAGCAAAGGACTAACAATGACAGCAACACCATTTCGCATAAGTCCAGCAGCTTGGTATGCCAAAGATTTCCCGCCACCAGTTGGTGCAGCTAGTAAAACGTCACGTCCTGCGCATAAAGCATCGATCGCCTGTTCTTGCAAAGGACGATATTCTGAGTAGCCTAGACGTGAAAGTGTGTGCTTCTTTAGATTCATTTGCGAATTATCCCTTAACACGATACTTTCTGCATCGATTTTTCGCCTTCTTTTCGCTAGAATCAGTCACTTAATTTGTATTAGGGAAACATTTGCATGGCACACCAACCTCTTGATGATCTTGAGTTAGAGACGTTAGAAAATTTTTTGGAGTCGGATCAAGTTCATGAGGAATGTCAGAACTTTGTTATGGCTCATGGCTTCTTAACGGCACTGTCTATTTGTCCTGTTCTGACAGCCGAAGATAAGTGGCTGCCTGTTATTTTTGAAGACACTCCGCAATTTGAAAATGAAAAACAAGAGAAGCAAATACTTCAGTACCTCTCACGCCTTTTTATCGACATTCAAAAAGAGTTAGAGTCGGAAGATGGATTTATGGTGCCTTGCGAACTTGAAATGGCCTCGTCACCAGAAGAACTAAGTGAATTGCAGGAATGGGCTACCGGTTTTATGGAAGGTGTGTTCATGACAGAGAGTCATTGGTTTGAACCGGAGAAAGAAGAAGTCGTTGCCGAGTTGTTATTACCAATCATGGTTGCGTCTGATTTGTTTGATGATGAAGAAGTTGTTCAAATTCGCGAAAGCGAAAAGTTAACCAATTCATGTATTGCTCAGATTCCAGAAGTGGTTACAGATTTGTTTTTAGTACTGCGTACGGAACCTGAAAAGCGACCATTTCCAAAGGTTCAACCTAAAGCGAAAGGCAATAACAACAAGAAGAAAGGTAGTAAAAGGTCTTAATTGAAGCGACTTGTTTGTAACTTTGCCATTACAAACAAGGACTCCTAAGAGCAACGAGAGTAATATCATCTAGTTGCTCTGATTCACCTAAATACTCAGCAAGTTGCTGCTCTATGATTTGTTGCGCAGTAATTAGGCTTTTTTCAGAATAAGCGTTCGATATAAGGGTCTTGACCTTATTATCTCCAAGCATTTCTTCGTGACAATTTTTAAGTTCTAAAACTCCATCAGATACAATAATCAACGTGTCTCCCGCGTTTAACTTATTGCTTTGTAAGTCTGCTTCGAACTCAGTGGCAGAAAGAATGCCAAGCGGCATATGATTGGACTGTAAATAGTCCACTGAGCTATTGGAGCGTCTAATAAAAGCATTAGGCATTCCCCCACCCCAATAAGTGATTTCACCTTCTTGTGTCATAAGAATGAGATAGCCTGCACAAAACATATAATCGGGCAATATACTGAACAGTATTCGATTAATCCGAACTGCTAACTCATTTACACAGACCAAATCATCAACAGCATCAAAGAATGTTTGCATGACGGGTAAAGCGCCAATCGAAGCTGGCAAGCCATGTCCCGTAAAATCTCCTACAAAAACAAGACGGGCAGCATCTGCGCGAGTTTTGACTAAGGCTAAGTCCCCATTAAAGCTGGCGGCAGATAACCTAGTAATGGCTACTTGTTCAGAGTTTTTTTCACTTCGAGTTTGAATATGATCAAGTACATGATGAGCCATTTCATGCTCTCGCTCTATCATCGTTTGATAGTAAGTCAGCGCTTTGTTTTTTCGATACATTTCTTTCATTAGCTCGACATGACGCATGTGCGTTTTAAGTCGAATGTTGAAAAGCACCTCATTAAATGGCTTGGGAATGAAGTCATCCGCGCCTGCTTTAAAACACTTATCCATTACTGAATCAGCTGTATGAGAAGCAAGAAAAATCATCGGAACAAAACGGCTGCCTGACAAGGCTTTAAGTTTTTGGACTAAATTATAGCCACTACCACCTTTTACAATCACATCAAGAGTAACTATATCGGGAGCGTAGTTTTCAAATGCAAGAATAGCCTCTTCGTAACTGGCTACACTTTTGACTTTCACGCCTTCTTTCTCTGCGCATAAAGAAATAATTTCGCGATAAACTGGTTCACTGTCTACGCATAATAATTTCATCATTCTAGCCTTTACTGAATATCAAAGCGTTTATCAAAACGAGAGATCATGAGGATGTTTTTAATAAAGGCATTAGCACCGGTTAATTGAATGTTACAGTCTGCCTCAATGGCATTGCGCATACTTAACAGCATACCAAGAGCAGCGCTATCTAAATACTCGACCATGCTCATATCAACCACGTAGGTTTTATAAGGTTTATTAAGATCAGAGTAGCCTGCCCTAAACTCATTAAATAAAGAGAAATCAAAACTTCCAACAATAGTGATTGTAGCTATATCTTTGACATCATTAACAGTGATTGAAATACTCATTAGCTGACCGAGTTAGGGTTATTCGCCCTGCTCGCCTCCGTGGCATTTTGGCGATGAAGGAGCAAGCGCGTTGCGCTCACTCCACTCTTTAATTGAGTATAGATGCATAGCAAGAGCGTGAATCTTTGTCATCTCGTCTTGCAGTACTCCATAAACAAGCTGATGACGCTGAACTAGTCTCTTACCTTCGAAAGCATCACTCACTAGAACCAACTTAAAATGTGACTCGCTTCCTGCTGGTACATTATGCATATAACTCTCGTTTTCGAGCGTCATATGATGTATATCCAATTTTTCATTGATACGTTGGTCTATCTGATTTTGTATGATCATGTCATTCTCTATCATGCCGGAGTTGCTAAGTTGTCCGATTGCCCATTTAGTAAAACTTGGCCCTTTTCTTTCGGGTAAGCTACGTCAATAGATACCGCTCCGCCTTCACGCCATACGCTAATAATCGTATCCATATTGGCAGCCATTACAGCGCGTTTATCGTCTGGCGCTGCTGCGATAACCTGTAAGCCGATGTCTTTCATGAACCCCATACACGTAGATGTCTTCACCATATCTATTTTATTGAAAGCTTCATCGAACATAGCCAATGAGAAACCACCAACGATCTCGCCTTCCATGGTTTCATGTAAGCGATAGGTAGTAGATAAGGCAGCAGCAATCGCCAAATAGAACGGGATTTGGTGCTCACCACCTGAACCCGTTTGAATGCGTTGGCTCAGCGTAGTTTTCTTATTTCCTTCCGCGTCTAAAATATCTACTTCGAAGTTATAGAATTTACGGTAGTCAGCAAGATCTTGTTGTTTTTCATCATCAGATATAAGTTCCTGAATAGACGCAATAGCACGAATATGATCAGGATCATTACTTAAATGTGGATCGAATAATCCGCCTACATTGGCTTGATCTTGCGCACTAAAGCGCTCAACAAGATCTAGAATGTCTTTCATATCGCCATTTGGATAATAGCGGAATTGATAGATTTCCTGGTTAAATGGGCGACGCTTCAAGCTGTGGTTAAGCTCACGAATAATGTGCGCAACTTGATCAAGGGAGTCTTTCAATTTAGACACATAGTCTGAACGGAATGTTTCTTCTGCTTCTTTACGAGCCAATTCTGCACGCTTGGCGTATTTCGCCAACTCTGTTTCACTCAAAATATCGATTTGATAAGAAACATAGTGCTCGAACTCTTCAAACTTAGATTCCAAGTAATCCAATTGTACATCGTTGTCTAAATTCGCATGATGATATTTGCCATAATGATCCGCAACTTCTTTACGAACCTTTTGATCAAAGCTGCGAGCTTTTTCGCTGGCTTTGTCTGCTCGACTAATAGCCTCTTTATAAATAGCCGCGCCATTTACCATACTGCCTTCTAATAAAGCGTAACGTTCGCTTGCAAATTCGGCATCGTATTTTGGATTAGATGTCAGGCGATTGCGCTCTTCATCAAGAGCCGACAATGCAGAGCTTAGCTGACTCTTTTGCGTATTCAATGCGCCAAACTGCTCAGCAATTTGTTGACGCTCACGATCTAATTTTTTCTGATCCAGTTCGACATTTGCAATGCGCAATTTAAGCTCTTCGATGCGTTCTTGTAGTTCTGTATCGTCATGCTTTTGCAATTGTGAGATTTCAGCATCAACCGATTCTAATTCTTGAGTTAAACGCGTAACGGTATGGCTGGCATTACCAATACTTTCTGCATCAAATTGATTGTTGGCCATAACGCGACCTAACAAGGAATCAGCCTGCTCAAGACGTTGATCCACCTTAAGGAAATTCATCAGCTCGCCACTTAGGCTTGCAAGTTGTTTTTCGCGAGACTCACGCATGCCTTCGGTATTGATACCGACCATCATGTGCGGCACAAAGCGAATAGTCGAAATGGTTCCAGCAAGTTTTAACATGCCATCTGCTGTCATGGCACTGTCTTCGCGCAGCAATTCTCGTTCTGTATCTACAGGCTTGATGCCACCCAAACGACGATTTAGATAAGCTTGAGCATGATCATTATTACAGCGAATGAAACGCAATGCAGAATTGTTGTCGCCACGGTTTAACCAAAGTCGTGTTTGCGTCGTATCGATAACTCGACATCCCATTAATTGACGTCGATGAGCACGGAATATACGAATGGACTCTTCTGCGTCTTCAGGTTCAACAATTAATGCTTCACGCTGAGCCCCAAGATAACCTTCAATAGCATCTTGCCATTTTCTGTCGGTCACTTCGGATAAATGACTCAATGGTGTAGCAGTAATATTAGCGTCTTTTAATAAAGCAATTAGACGTTTTGTATTTTGGGAGAGTGGGCTAACGCCGCCTTTCAAAGAAGAGACATCCGATTCTAGTTGTTTGCACTCATCTTTTAAATTCAGGATCGTACGGTTTAGCTCTGAACGCTGGCCAAAAACCTGAGATTTCTCTCTGTCTAAAATCTCATTAAGAGCAATAAGCTTCTGAGTTAATGGTTTCAGGTTGCCTTCTACGCGTCCTTCTTCCGTGATCAAGCCATTGAATGCAGCAAATTCTTTCACTAAGGCGTTGGTTTCTTTTGAGAGCAAATCTTCAAAAGAGTTAAGCGCCGATAATAATAAGGTTAATTGACGAACTTGCAGTATGGCTTTTTGATCTTGTTGACCTTGCAGAGTGAGCAATTTCTTATTTTGCTCTAATTGCTGAAGCTTCAAACCAACATCAGAGTGCTCATACTGTTGCTCGAAACGAAGTAGCTGCCCTTGCAGTTGCTTTAATAGGCTACCTTGAGTTGCTAGCTCTTCTTCAATCTCTTCTTCGCGCTCTTTTTGCAGCTCGTATTGGTCTTGAATATCATCTTGTTTGCTACCCAGCTCATCGAAACGTGCTTCGGTTGCTATCCATTGATAATTGATTGCGCTTTGTTCTTGCTGATGCTTTTTCTCACAGTCTTGCTGAATAAGTTTTAAATCATCAATACGCTTAGAGACTTCAAGAGTTTTAGCTTCTAAGTGACGATACTCATGCAGAGACTTTTGGTAAGCACCAACTTGCAGTGGCGCTTCTGCCAAGACGAAATCTTGCACAAAGCGTGTTGGAGAGGCAATCGGTACAAATTTTAAAGCGTTTTTGAAGTTTTTAAGGAAACTGTCCAGTGTGATCAAGTGATCTGGGCTTGGGCTTAGCTCTTCAAGATAGCGGTTGATATATTGAGTTGCTGATGCGCTGCCTGATTTAATGTAAGGGTCTAGGCAGACTTTTTTCATCGTTTCGCGTACTTCAATCCAAGGTTTAGCCTTGAAGCTCTTGCCTTCCATCGCGTCAATAAAATCTGATTTTCTGGCGCCAAAGTTTGAAAGTACAAAACGCCCAAGCACATCTTCTTCAGGAGACGCTAAGGATGCACTTAATGCTAAACCTACAGTTGATTCTTTACCTGTAATGCTGTCTTCGAAAACCAATGCGAGATAACTTGTTGCATCCTGTCTTGGTTGTGTTCCAAAGGCTTTTGAGTTGGCTTGACCTGAGTCTATCATCCCCAATATGTAAGAACGAATGCTACGGCCACTGGCTTTACCATCGTTTGCACTGGCGTTGTAGTTAAGGTGACGTTTGCTGGCACCTGTCAATACGGTTTGAATAGCATCAAGTAAAGACGATTTACCAGAACCTGTAGGTCCGATAATCGCAGTATTACCTCGAATATTAATTTCTTCTGCACCAAGTAGGTACCAATTTACTAATACGATTCGATTTAACTTTTTCATATTTTGGCCCTAGTCTTGATTGGTTTCTTGCGTTGTTTCTGTTTCAGCATCTGAATCAGCAATTTCATCTTCATCTGGATCGGTGCCATTGAAAGATTCTAACTGTCTTAGATACGCCTCGGTTACGATCAATCTTACTACCGGAGTAATGTTGATCATTTGATTCTTGCTGTCTTCCTCATAAGATTTGCCGCGAATGACAATCCCATGACGGCTGAACAAAGCTAAGATGTCTTTGAAGCGTGTTTCATTTGGAATTTCACGTTTAACCAGCTGAACAAATCTGTCTAAAATGGTGTGAGTATTGGTTGCGACAAAGCCATTATCAACTTCAAAATTTTCTATTTTTTCTTCATAAATTTGGCGAAGAACCAATAAAAATAGCGTTTCATCAGTTTTCAAACGGACAAATGCTTCTTTCTGGATGGGTAAAACACCGGCAAGACGTTCATTCTCGTTGATGTAAAGCTTCATACCTAACGCGTCGAATAAGTTATCGAAGTAGTCCTGATAAGACTCTAAAAGCAAATAATGTTTCCGCTGACCATGTTTGTAGGCGCTAGCAAATTGATTTGCAATTACAAAGTTTGCTGTCTGTTGGAATTCTTGAGCGTCTTTGCCGGACTCTTCAACGACTTTTTTTAATTCTCTAAGCATTACGCTTTGCTCCTACGTACGACAGTAAATTCGCGACATTCAACGAAGTTATGCACATCCAAATACTGATTAGTAAACTGTACTTCAAATAAATCTTCTATTTTTTTAGCGCTCACGCCGAGAGAGCCGACATAACGTAAATGGTCAAAGCACACAAAGTCCTCTACCGATTCGATGGTGAAATCCAAAATATGCTTACTATCTCCAGAAGCGATCTGCTTATCTAAATAACTCTGCATTTTTGGAATAGTAACTTGTCGAGCTTCATGGAAGCGGCGCTGCTGATCGCGCATTCTGATTGCGTCAGCAGACACTTCTGAAGGCGTCATGACACGAGGTGGTGGTGGCTCACGACGTTTTGTTGGTTGTGCCGCTGAAGCCATGCCAATAAAACGTGAACCAATAACTTCTTTTAAAATTGGCAACTTGTCATATTTAGCCACATCAGTAATGATGCCAGCCACTTTGTTCGCCATACCCGGTCTAGAACTGTCCATGTAGCGAGCCGTGTCGGCCGCACGTTTTTCTAAACGATAGCGATATTCATCAATACGCTCTAAGCGTTGTTCGATGTTGCTAAAGGTTTGAATGATGTCACGGCAATCTTTTTCTACCATGGCTTGTGCTTCAGCCATAGTAATCAGCTGCTGATCAACATAGCACTGAGCAACCTGCCCCATGGTTTCTGGATTACTCAAAAATTCTTGCGTTAATTCAAGAATCTGGCGTCTAAAGCGAAATGGGTTGTTACTTGTTTTGATAGTTTTATAGTCGGCAATCAATATACCTTCGACAAATAAATCAAAGAAGCCTGCTACAATAGCTTTAGGATCTCGGCTTGCAAACAACTCCCGCTGTAGACTGCGTATGCCAAGCAATATCTGGTTTAAATGTGCCGAGAAATCTCTAGAAGCTTCCGCTGATTGGCGTAATGTTACGCCACGTTCTACGGGATGTTTGGCAACAGACTCTAAGTTACTAAGAATACTTAATACGGTTGCACCGTAGTTGCGTTTACCGTGTCGGCTGATTTCGACTAGAGAACGAAGTAACATGGAAATTTGTGGAGTCATCAATACGCTGACCCGATACAGCTCCTGCTCCTCTACTAGCCAACCAGTATTCACTAAGCGATGGTAGATTCTTAAGGCATAATCGTGAATGGTTTTCGGCGAATCAAAGGGTTCTTTTTGGTCATCATGCCAAGCAAGCGTATCTAACTTATGCAGTGTGTCTTCTATCGATTCTATGATGGTAGATTTGTCTTTTATTGGATCTTCTGCGTGATCATAAAAAACATCAGCAAGATCATTCAATACCGCTTCAATCAATGCTCTATTAGAGCCGCTTAATGCCTGAAATATTTCATCAGGTAAGTGTCTAAATAGCATTCATCGGGCTCCATGAATTAACGAAAACTAATGGCATGTTTAAACCTTACCTAAATGATTAGCAACAACAGTTTGCATGGCCTGTTTTACTAGCGCATCATCTCCAATTGGAGGTAGCAACTCTATGTGTAAATCGTCTTTTTGCAATGTAGCTATTTGCGCAGGTACATCATGTCTTAAATGACGTCCGACTGCTAAAAACAGTGGCAACACAGCAACGTTACGAGTCTCTGCGCCTAGCATGCCTACAACGTCTTCTAAAGATGGAGACGTAAGTTCCATATAAGCCAAACTTACATTGCCTTCACCATATGTTTGTGCCACTTGATGATAGAGCGATTCGAAGGGCAGTTTCCAAAGGGGATCAGGGCTTCCATGTGCAAGAAGAATGATGTGATCGTATTCTTTGCGTAGCATTTTGATACCTAATGTTTCTCGATTCCCCATTTTAGCCATCCTATGTCAGAAAAAGAAGGTGCAGAGCAAAAAACCTTAAAATCTTCTGATCAAATCGGGCAAAAAGTAGATTATGAGTTAGATTTAGGAAGTTATTGATCCTATTTCATTTTTTATACGTAATACAATCATTATCGCAACACATGGAGCACGATGAAATGAATATTCTATTATCTGGAGCGACAGGGTTTATTGGTCAATCTTTGCTCGCCGCACTATTAAAAGACAATCATAAAATCTATGCCTTTGTGAGAAAAGTGGATAACCGGCTAGATGCTAGAGTTAGACAATTAACATTGGCATCGTTAGCGGAATTAGAAGAAAAAATAGATGTTTTTATCAATCTTGCCGGTGAAAACATTGCCAGTAAGCCATGGACTAAAAAGCGCAAAGAAGTTCTATTTGAAAGTCGAATAAATCTGACAAATAAAGTCAAGGAAGCTTTAAAATATCCACCTAAAACGGTCATTTCAATGTCAGCAGTTGGTTATTATGGTGTAGCAAGAAATGAAGTTTTTTATGAAAACACACCACCAAAATCGGGATTCTCCCATGATCTCTGCGCAGCTTGGGAAAATTCAGCAAAAGCTTTCTCGAATGATGATACAAGGGTGGTGATATTTCGATTAGGAGTTGTGCTAGGGATTGGTGGAGCGCTAGAGAAAATGCGCCTACCATTTTTGTGTGGATTAGGAGGTCCTATCGCTGGCGGCAAACAATGGTTTTCGTGGGTGCACATAGCTGATGTGATTAAAGCCATTACAAATGCTATGTTCGATGTGTCCTACACAGGGATTTATAACTTAGTAGCTCCACAACTGATTGAGCAAAAACATTTTGCGAAATCATACGCGGCGTCATTAAAGCGCCCTGCTATTTTACCGACACCTAGGTGGCCGCTTGATCTTGTTTTTGGAGAAATGGCCTCGTTATTAACCGAAGGTGCGAAGGTTGTTCCTCAAAAGTTAGAAAAACAAGGCTTTGAATTTCAATTTGATAATATCGATAATGCGTTAGCTGATATTGCTAAGCAACATTGAGTGGATAATGTACTTAAAACTGTCAGCGTTTCTTTTTCAATATCGGTAAGCCTTTATCATCATTTAGAGTATTGGTGCACACAGGATAAGTAATACAGCCCCAAAAGTACCCATTTTTACTTTTTTTTCTGACAAGATAGTGTCCGCAAGCGCGGCAAGGGTATTTTTTGGTACTTGAAGGAACGCCATTATCATCTTCTACGGTAACTTTGCATTCTGGATAATTTGAGCAGCCCCAAAAGGCATTATCCTTAAAAGTCTTTCTTCTTAGTGGAGACTCGCAAGCTGGACAAAGGTAGCGCTTTGCTCTGACTGGCTTACCGTTTTCATTATTCGCTGTGTAGTTACAGACAGGATAAGATTCACAGCCCCAGAATGCGCCATTGGCGCCTTCTTTTAAAACCAATAAACTCTCGCATTTTGGACAACGATAGCGAATTTTAGCAGATTTAATATGAGCATCATCGCTCTGATCTAGGAACTCTTGTTCCCAGTTGCTAGAGGATGTTGCTGGAGAGTTGTTGTCTTTTTCCTGCACAGGTTACTCTTTATTTTTACTGCAAGACGTACTGTATTTTTCACAATCTTCTTGGCCTGCTAGGCTGCGGATTTTTGAGGCACCTTTTCTTGCACCCTCAGCTGTTGCTGTTCCTGCCTCTTTCATTTTATCCCAGACTACTGTGCCGGTTTCTTTAGCATTTTTAGATGCTTTACTGCTAAGCTCTGATGCCTTCTCACCAAATTCAGATGCTTTTTCTGCGGTGGTATCGGCTATTTCAGACGTTGTTGTTTTGGTTTTCTCCCATAACTTTTGAGCCCCTTCTTTTGCCTTATCAAGTGTACTTTCTTCTGCTTGAGCTAATGTAGAAACAAGAATGAGTGAGCAAACAATTGCCTTTATATATTTCATCATACTGCCTTTTTGTCCATAGTAGTCGAAAGATTTAACCAATCAGTAACTTGAGCTACATCACTGAGAGTTCCCAGTTGCGGGTAATGCAATAGTGTCTCGTCTGCAACTTTCTCATGGTCCCAAGTGGTGTGATAAGGAACATGAAGCGCTTGGGCACCGAGATCTAAAACGGGCAAGATGTCGGATTTTAATGAGTTACCAACCATTAGGAAATGTTCTGCAGAAATCTTATGGCGTTGAAGTATTTGTTGGTAAGCTGCGGAAGTTTTATCACTTACTATTTCAATGGCATCGAAATAATCGGCAATACCTGATCTTGCCAGTTTGCTTTCTTGATCAAGTAGGTCGCCTTTAGTAATAACCAATAAACGAAACCGTCCTTTTAGTTGAGAAAGAACGCTCTCTACATTCGGTAACAGCTCCACTGGTGAAGCCAGCATACATTTAGCAAGCTGTATAATTTCATGTATTTCGTTGCCAGTGATGCGACCTTCAGTTAGCTCAATAGCGGTTTCGATCATAGATAAAGTGAAGCCTTTTATACCATAACCAAAATGTTCTAAATTATTAATCTGCACTTCACCTAGATGGGAACGAACGTAGCTTTCATCATGATATGGCAATAGTAAATTAATAAACTCATCCTGAGCATGAATAAAAATATCCTCATTTCTCCAGAGTGTATCGTCTGCATCAAAAGCAATTGCTTGAATCTGTGAACTGTTTAACGTCATTTTACGTCCACTGCTTAGTATTTTGCTCAATCAAATTAACATATAAAGCTACTTGATCTGGTGTATCGTTTAACGCAGGAATGTAGTCAAACGCTAAACCACCATTGTTCTTAAACTCATCACCCAGCTCTAGAGTGACTTCTTCTAGAGTCTCAATGCAGTCAATTGAAAAAGCGGGACTGATAATGTTAATTTTTTTCACCCCCATCGAAGGTAAAGCTTTCAGTGTGGCATCAGCGTAAGGCTTCAACCATTCTTCGCGACCGAATCTAGACTGATAAACATGTGTCCACTCGTGATCCCCCAATTCCAACTCCTCCGCAACCAGTCGACTGGTTGTTTCGCATCGACGCGCATAAGGGTCGCCATTTGTAACGTAACGTTTTGGAATGCCGTGGTAAGACAAAACAAGATGACGTCTTTCCCCCTGCTTGTCCCATTGCGCACGAACCGAATTAGATAGCGCCTTGATGTACATGGGATGATCAGCATAATCGTGAAGCAGTTGTAGTGATGGCCAATGAGGGCAACTCTTTAGCGAATTCATTAATCTATCATAAGCCGCTGCAGTGGTCGTAGCCGAAAATTGAGGGTACATAGGAACAACAATTATATTTTTGACACCCTGCTCTCTTAATTTATTTGCTGCCGACTCAACACTTGGATTGCCATAAGTCATTGCCAGTTCAACAGGAACTGTTTGACCTGTTTTTTCCGATAAAGCTTCTTTTACCTTTTCTTTTAATCTTTCGCTTAACACTAGAAGAGGTGAACCTTCATCCATCCAAACTTGTTGATAAATCTTAGCTACTTTTGGTGGGCGTATGGTGAGAATAATAAGATTAAGAATCGGCTTCCAAATTAATGGGCTTAAATCTACAACACGAGAATCAGAAAGAAACTCTCTAAGGAAACGGCGGACTTCAGGTGTCTGTGGAGCATCTGGTGTCCCCAAGTTCATCATCAATACGCCATAGTCGCTCGTGTTTTTCATGCTATACCTTTTGAGTTGGAATTCTTACTCTATTATAAGCCAATAAATTGGGGCCAATAATGAAAAAACCAAGCTAATTAAAGCTTGATATTGTTTAGTTTCGTATCTGAATAGACGTTTTGTGTCAGTTTTATTTTTGAACTAGGTACCACAAATTAACATCCCACACGGAAAAATACGTCATGAGATCCATAGGCGAAGGACAGAAAAAGCAATAAATACAACGAAGCTGATCGATAAGACGCTTTTATCCAGCTCATTACCTCGATTATGGCACAGCCAATAAAAAAACAAATGACTACACGACAAAATAATCATTGAAGGTAAATGTACTGCACCAGCAAAACCAGATAATCCAATATGGTCAAACGTTTGAGCGGGGTAAATGAAGCCGACCATTGCTGCAATAGAGGCAAAAACAACAAAACCATTCGATGTGCCTTGCTGCAGTTTTGCCTCGACTTTCTTAAAACTACATAGCAAACAGCCTAGTGCATGGCCACAATTGCCAGCCATAAGAGACAATACACCAATAATTAGGCCAATGGGTAAATTCCATGTTTTCCCTACTTGCGCTACATATATTTTTTCTGGCCTAGCTAGAAAGAAAACGTTTGTAACAGCGATGAGGGCTATTAACGAGAAAGCAATTTTGAAGACAAACAAGCCACTAAGAGACAGTATTTGTGCGCCTATTACACCGCCCATAGCAATACCTGGAGCGAAGTTGATCAGCTGCTGTGAATCAACCTCTCCCTTTTTCATAGAAATTATCCAAGCATAAAGATGAGCTGGGATAAACGCTGTGATGCAAGTAGCAATTGCTGGAAGCATGAGAAGTTCAAAAGACAAATTAAACACAGGCAAAAAAAAGTATAAGGCGGGAATGGCAATAAGTGCAGGCGCTATTTTAATAACGGAAGCTATTGAACCTGTTGCTGCACCAATAAAGAACAATAAAAAAAACATTTCAATACTTGGCATAAGATAAAACACCCCTCCTAGCCATGGAGAAAGACAACAAAAAAGCAGACATAGGTCTGCTTTTTTGTATGCTTTATTAAATCATTATTAATCAGTAGTCTTTCTATATCAGTCTTGATTAACAACGCTACGAATTCTTTCTTGAATCAAAGATGCTAGCTTGTCTGGTTGAAATTTCGACAAGAAATCATCACAGCCAACTTTTTGCACCATGGCTTTGTTAAAACTACCGCTAAGAGACGTATGTAAAACGATATATAGATCTTTAAGCCTTGGATCTTCACGCACTTCACGAGTTAAGCGATAACCATCCATCTCCGGCATTTCTGCATCTGTGATCATCATTAATAATTTTTCTGGAACAATTTCACCCTCATCAGCCCATTTCTTTAGCTTTTCAAGACCACGTTTACCATCTGTAGCCTCATGAACAGTTATACCCATAAAATCTAATGTTGAGCGACATTGCGCTAAACCAACAGATGAATCGTCCACAACTAGTACTTCTAAGCCTTTGGCTAATGTCAACAGATCTTTATCTATAATGTTATCACTGACAGTGGTGTCATAAGGTGAGATTTCAGCCAAAACCTTCTCAACATCGATAATTTCAACAATGCGGTCGTTAACTCGAGTTATCGCTGTTAAGTAATGTTGACGCCCAGTACCATCTGGTGGTGGTAAGATTTCATTCCAATTCATATTGATGATTCGATCAACTTCACCAACCATAAATCCTTGAACAGTATTATTGTATTCAGTCACAATTAAGTTACATGGCTGAGTACGGTCAATCGGTCTCATGCCAATAGATTCGGAGAGATCGATAACAGGAACCGTTCTGCCTCGAAAATGTGTGACGCCAGCCACGGATGGATGTCTATGTGGCATCAAGTTCAACTTAGGCAGCATGACCACCTCTTGAACTTTAAAAACGTTTATTGCAAACATTTGCATTCCACCAAGGCGGAACATTAAAAGTTCCAAGCGGTTTTCACCCACTAACTTGGTTCTTTGGTCTACAGCGTCTAACATGCTTGCCATATATTACTCCAAACATTTTTAAATTAAGGCATTAATCCATTATAACCATGATATTCTATAAGACTAAATCTTACAGTATTTTTTTGTGTTAACTCTTGTTGCAAGGATTCTTAATGAAGGATGCCGATATACTTTTTTGCCGTAAAGCTGTTGTAAATCGACTATCAGAAACAACCGCTTATTACATACTACATCCAAGCAATGTAACTCAAGGGCAAGATGCTTCTTTTTTAAGCTCCTTGTTTGTAGATGCCAATCTTACCGAAATAACACAGCAAAAAACTATATTTTTTCAGACTAGCTTAACCGAACTCTCGGCCCTACCATTACAAACAAACATTCATATGGTTATTTTCTTGAGTGCCAATGAATTAACTGAAAAACACGTTGAAACGTTATCTGAGTTTCGTCTTCAAGGCTACCAGCTGGGCATTATAAACCCTAAGCCTGAGGCGCTTACTGTTGCCTTACTGAGTATCTTCTCTTATGTAATGCTTACCTTGGATCATCTATCTGTCGATGATGTTATTACTAGAGTTAAACATCCAGCCTTATCGTCAAAAAATCTTTGGGTAAATAAAATTGAAAAGTCGGAACAATTTGCGCAGCTTTTAGAAAATGTTCCTGAAGGCCAATTTAGTGGAAATTTCATCAATAAGATGACATCAGTTAAAGGCAAACGCATCTTAGCGTATAAAGCTATTTTGATTGATTTATTAGTGGCGCTGAACAACCGTGAATCATCTCCAAGAGTATTAGCTGAATGCATTGAACGAGACCCAACGTTAACCTATCGAATCATAAAACTCACACATTCTGTGATTTATCGCAGTCAATTTAATGTCTCTAATGCTCAGCGAGCAATCGAGATTATTGGTGTCAGAGATCTGATTAAATGGGTTGGGCTTGTTATGCTAGGCAGTGTGTCGGGAAAGCCTGATTGTTTATTTTCTATGGCAGTTTCTCGTGCTTGTTTTTGCCAAAACCTTTCTACTGCGTTGTTCCCAAAGTTAGACGGTGCTTTTTTAGTAGGGCTTTTTTCTTACCTACCAAGCTTCCTAGACGAAGAGCTGCCAACACTTCTAAAAGATTTACCACTTGACGAAAACATAAAATCCGCATTACTGGAGTACAAAGGTAATTTGGGTGGTATTTTAAAAATAGTCGTCGCGTATGAAGCTGGTCGATGGGAGAAAATCCCCTTTGGCATGCTTGCAAGCAAAGATATGTCAAAGCAATCACTCAAAGATCTGTATATAAAAAGCTTAAAAGAAGCTCGTGAGATGGGGGGGGTATGATAGATATCGGAGTAAATATCAATCACAGCCATTTTCTAGATGATTTAGATCAAACCCTGATCGACATGCAAGAAGCTGGTGTTAAAGGCATGATATGCATTGCTTCTGATTTAGAGGAAAGTAAGCAGATCCAGGTGTTAAGCCAGAAACATCCTACGATATGGAATACGTTAGGCTGCCACCCCCATCAGGCAAAAACGTGGAATACAGAAAGTAAAACTCTGTTTTCTGCCCTTATTAAAGACGCTAGACCTGTCGCTATTGGTGAGACAGGCCTTGATTTTAACCGAAACTATTCAACACCAAATGAACAACTTTACGCATTTAATGAGCAAATAGAGTTGGCAATTGAACACGGCCTTCCCTTGTATCTACATGAAAGAGATGCACACAAAGATATGGTAGAGATACTTAAAAAGTACCCAAGTTTAGCTAGAAAATCTGTGATTCATTGCTTTACAGGGAGTCGAGTCGAGTTGGATAAGTATTTAGAGCTAGGATTGTTTATTGGTATCACAGGTTGGGTATGTGATGAGCGCCGAGGAGCAGACTTACAAGCTGCTGTGCCTCATATTCCTTTGAATAAACTACTTATTGAAACCGACGCGCCTTATTTATTGCCTCGCAACATTCGTCCACGCCCAAAGAAAAATCACCCTAAATATTTACCTTGGGTTGCGCAAGAGGTTGCTAGATTAAAAGGAATTTCTTTGGAAGAGCTGGCAAAAATAGCAACAGACAACACAGAAACAGCGTTCGGAATCCGTATCTAATCGCTTAATAAAAACTAAAGCAAAGAGATTTGTTGCGAGAGCAAACTTGCCATATTGGTTTTGAAAAATGGCAATATGCTATCGGCAATAGGTTCTATCTGTTTTTCGATGTAATGCTCGTAATCCAAATCAATCAAATTCTCAGGACTTTCATAAGGCACCACGCCAGAGCGCTGATAAAGGTAATAAACACGCTTCCTACCTTTGTTGTATTCTAGGGGGAGTCCCTGCTCTGCTCTTTTTTGATCAATCATGGCGGCCGCTCTGACATGCGGTGGCTTATTTTTAGTGTAAGAAGACAACGGTCGACTCAACTGCTTGCTGTAAACCAACTGATCATCATAGTCACCCGCTCTAAGTTTTGCGATAGTCTCTTGAATGTAACAAATTGGGTTTTCATCACTAAATACTTTTTCAAACAAGGTTCGCTGAAACTGCCTTGCCAAAGGCGTCCAATCGGTTCGAGCGGCCTCCAAGCCTTTAAAGACAAGTTCTCCGTTTGATTTTCCTGCATAGCGCTTTTTGCTGCCTTCTTCTTGCCCGCGTATTGTAGGCATGAAAAATCGTTCGTAAACTCGCTCAAATTCAAGCTCTAAATGGGAGTCAAGCTGAGCGTATTCCTTACACCAGTTTGATAAACAAGTATTAATGTCATCGCGTAACCGTTCACCTAGATTTTGAGGGTCTTCCTGTTCGTTATTAAGAGTGACAAAAAGAGAATCCGTATCGCCATATATCACTCGAGCGCCGCGCTCTTCCATCCAAGCTTGGGTTCTGCCTAACAATTCATGACCACGCATGGTGATAGAACTAGCCAATTCGGCATGATAAAAGCGACAAACGTTTGATCCCAGTACACCATAAAATGAATTCATAATGATTTTAATAGCGTAACTTAAAATGCCATTACCAACTCTTTTGGCTTCTTCCCTCGCTTGAGCAAGCTCACCGACCAGTGAGGGTAAAATAGCTTGTTGGCGATCAAAATACGCTCCTAAAAAACCCGGAACCAGCTGAGACGCTGATGTTTTATCCTGAACTAAGCTAGCTGAGTGTTGGGCGGTTATACGGGCCAAAGGATCAACGTGAAAGGTGCGAATAATACTGGGATACAGACTTTTAAAATCGAAAACCAATACATTTTTATACAGCCCAGGTATGGATGACATAACAAAACCGCCGGGACTGGCGACAAAGTCATCGTCACTCCAAGCCGGCGCAACCCAACCAGCGGAATGCAATCGAGGTAAATACAAATTTTCAAAGGCTGCGACAGAACCGCCGGTTTGCTCGAGCGGAATCCCAGTTAAGTCGACACGAGTTTGCTGCAGCTCGATGAGCTTTAATTTTTCAAAAATGCGCATGACAAGATCGCAGTCTTGCAGATTGTAGGCGACAAACGCATCTAAATCTTCCTTATGAAGCCTTTCTATATCTTGCCAACGTTCGCTGCCATGCAACAGCTTGCCATCATCAAGAATTTCGTTACTTACATTGTTAAGGCTGTACGATTCAAAGTGATAACCGCCCACTTTTAACAAGGTAATGCCGTCTAAAGCAACGCGTCCGGGAATACTGGCAAAGTATTTGCCCTGGTTATCGGATGAGCGAATGTTCCAATTTTCGCCGTTTACACCAAATGCCGGACGAATACCCAAAATCTGACAGCGCTGATCAATAAATTGCAAATCAAAGCCGATTAAATTCCAACCGATGAAAATGTCTGGAGAATACTTTTTCACATAACGAATAAACGCCAGCAATAAGCTTTTCTCATCACTGAAGCGACGAATAATAGGAGAACTGATCTCTTGGTTGGTTACTACGAAAGCGACTCGTTGATCTCGTGACGTAATGCCTATGGAAAGCAAGGTGTTTGTTGAAACAGAGGTTTCGATATCCAGTGACCAAACGTTCCAATCTGGTTGCCAATCACCAGCAATGACCCTGGCTTGGCGAAAAGTTTGATTACTTGAGTCGGGAACACCAATAAAACGCACTGCGCCTCTAATATTGCGTTCCATCAAATAACGATTGTGAGCCTTAATATCTTCTTCAAAAACAGAGAAACCATTACGCTTTACCAAGTTAATCATCTGCTGGTGGAGCATGAGGCTAGTGCTTTGAACCAAGACAACTGGCTCGTTATTAAATGACTTTAACGCATGTTCGGAACACTGTACGCCAGTTACATCGGCTGGAAGGCTATCAAGCGGGGCATCAGTGAAAAAAACGCTAAGCTGCCGGTCCGGAAGGACTTTTACCGTTCCTTCCGGCGTTTTTATAAAAAGGCTCATTTCAATATATCCGCTAACATCTCGTGTATGGCGGCTCACAATATAGCCAGTTTTTTCTACAAACATCTAAACAGCCTAGTATTTTTAAAAGTACGTAATTCAAAAGCGATTATGAAACGTTTTTAATTATAACCCACGCAGTAAAAGCATGGGCGGCACTTTTAGCACAGTCCTACTAGCAAATATACCAATGGTTGAAATGACAACCACACCTATGGCGGGTCCTAATAACCACAACAATGGATGAAAGCTCGCCTCCGCATTAAATACAAAAAACTGCAATCCTAGTAAGCAGGTTTCTGCGCCTATGGCGGCAATGAGCCCTGCAAAGAATCCAAGAGCACCAAATTCCACTAACAACGCCTGTCTCACTAATGCACCTCGTGCTCCCAGTACTCTTAACAAGGCCCCTTCTTCTAAACGCTCTTCTAGTGTTGAGCGTACGCTGGCTAATAACACCAAAGCACCGGCACTAAGAATACAAAACAACACCAACTGAATCGCTTGAGACAGTTGCCCTATTATTGTTTGTATTTGCTTTAAAATATCGCCCACATTCAAAATAGACACTGTAGGAAATTTTGCCATCAATCGATAAAAAGACTGCGCCTCTGTATCGCTCACAAACAAGCTACTCACAAAATTGGCTGGATAACCTTCTAACGCACTCTTCGGCAAAATTAGATAGAAGTTAGGCTGCATGGATCCCCAATCAACTGTCCGAACAGAAGTAATAGGTAAGGTGACAATATTGCCACCAATATTGATAGTCAGTTTATCCCCTATTTCTAGGTTGGCTTCTTTAGCAGCCTTTTGTTCGACTGAAAGCCCTTCAGCAGAAAAATCGCCTTCGACAAGTTCGTTGCCCTTTCCAAGCGTGTCTGACCAAGTTAAGTTTAGCTCTCGTTCATAAAGTTCAGGCTCGCCCTTTTCTTCAGGATAAAGGGATTGTACGGTTTCATCATTCACTGCGGTAACACGACCACGCACCATAGGATACCAATCGGATTTTTTGAGACCCAATTGGGTCGTTTGGGCATTAATCGGATCAATTTGGTCCGCTTGTACATTGAACAAATAATGATTTGGAGCATCCTCTGGAAGCTGTTGCTGCCAGTCAGCAATCAAACTTGATTTCACGCCAATCAAGATCAGAGTCAGCATAATGATTAACGTGAAGACCAAAAGTTGAAAGAGGTTTGGAATCAATCTTCTGTATAGGGAAGCCAGACCTATTTGCCAACCGCTGGTCGCGCCAGAGGTTAACGATCGTCCTAATTTAAAAGCAACCCAACCAATGGCAGCAACAAACAGTGCAATTCCCAAAATGGCAACCGTCATAATACTTGGCAGCAAGAAACCATTCGTATACAAGCACATCAAACCGAACATCCCAATGAAGCCGATTAAGTAAATGGCAAAGCCATTAAGTTCAATTTTGGCATTAGGTTGTAGTACGGATAATGGTGAAATTTTTATGAGGCGCGACATCAATGGTAAGCAAAAAACCACCATAGAGATCAGACCTGTCGCCGCACCTAACCACAATCGAGTAATAGATGGTTCTGGCAAAGTGGTCGACATCAAGCCAGATAACAAAGAGGCGATAATTTCTTGCAACCCCCAACCGATTGCCAAGCCTATAGCTGCACCGACAAGAAATAAAGTAAAAAGCTGTAGGAAGAATAATCGTCCTAATAATTTTGGCGTTGCGCCTAGTGTTTTTAAAATAGCGACTTGCATCAAGTGACGTTTTACAAATCGAGCCGAAGCTAGCGCCATAGCGACGCCAGACATAACTACAGCTAAAGTACCCGCTAATAACAAAAAGGACTCTGCCCGTCCGATAGTATCACCAATACGTTCACCACGTTGAGTGGGAGTTTGCCAGCGTTGGCCTTCATTCAATTGTGGCGTTATCCAAGTTTCATATTCTTCAAGCGAAGCTTTATTTCCAGCAAGTAAGAGAGAATAACGTACTCGGCTACCGGGGATAATTACATTGGTTGCCGCAAGATCCGCCATGTTCATCACGGCACGTGGAGAAATAGCAAACGCAGAAGTGCTGGAACCGGGGTCTCGCACTAGATATTTTGTGACTTTAAGCGAGGCGTCTCCCACTTCAACTTGATCACCAAGGGTAATTTTAAGCAAGCTAGCTAAACGTGAAGACACCCAAACTTCTCCCTGCTTAGGCGTTTCGGTCGAACTTTTACCTGTGCCAAATAAAACGTCGTCGACAAGATAAGCGCCTTTTAATGGATAACCATCGCTAACTGCACTTAATTGAGAAAGCTGAAGTGAATCACCAGCGAACATCATAGTAGTGAAAGACGTTCTTTGCGCGGTTTGCAAAGACAGTTCTTTGGCCTCTGTTTCCCATTCTGCTGGAATAATGTCATCTGAGCGGATTAGACGGTCGGCCGCTAGAAGGTTTGCAGACTCTTGTTCGAAGGATAATTGTAAGCGATCAATGAACAAACCTATCGATGTGACTGTGCTTACTGAGATAACCAAAGCCAATAGAAGTGTGAGCAAATCACCACTACGAATATCTCTGAACATTAAACGAAAGGTAAAACTCATAAAGATTTTTCCGTTAGCTGACCTGCAGACATGACCAATTGACGGTCGCACATTTTAGCAAGTTCATTATCATGAGTTACCATCACCAATGTCGTCCCTTGAGATTGATTAAGATCGAATAGCAATTTAATAATAAGCTTTCCATTTTCTTCATCAAGGTTGCCTGTAGGCTCGTCTGCGAACAAAATTTTAGGGTTAGAAGCAAATGCACGAGCAATTGCGACGCGCTGCTGTTCACCACCTGACAGCTGATTCGGGTAATGGGTTAACCTGTGCGACAAGCCGACTTTCTCAAGTAATACTTCTGCCTTCTTGCGTGCGTCTTTATCGCCTTTTAGTTCAGCGGGTAACATGACATTTTCAATGGCTTGCAGGCTAGGCAAAAGATGAAACGATTGAAAGACAAAACCAACGTATTGGCCTCGAGCGAGTGCTCTTTGCTCTTCTGTTTGGCTAGAGAACTCTTGTTCATAAAGAAAAATATCACCGGATGTATTCACATCTAATCCGGCTAGCAAACCTAGTAAAGTTGACTTGCCTGAACCTGATGAACCGACAATAGCCACGGACTCGCTTTCCTTGATTTCCATATTGATTCCTTTCAATATGGTTAAATTCCCTGTATTCGATGTCACTGTATGAGTTAAATTAGACACTTTAATCGCGGTGTTTCTAGCCATGGTGATTCACTCTAAAAAGGTTTGATATGTTTTTAAAAAAGCAATTAAGGCAACTAGGTACAATAATCACGCTGCTATTCATTAGTTCATTTGCTTCAGCTTCTACTTTACTTGTTATGGGTGACAGTCTTAGTGCGGCATATAACTTACGACAACAAGATGGCTGGGTTAGTTTACTTGAAAATCAACTTTCTCAATCTCGCCCTGAAATACAAGTTATTAATGCCAGTGTTAGTGGTGAAACAACACAAGGTGGTTTGTCACGTTTTGGCGATCTTTTAGCCATTCATAAACCAGATTTGGTAGTGTTAGAGCTTGGTGCTAATGATGCATTACGTGGTTACCCTCTAAATCAGACCACAATGAATTTGGAAAAAATGGTTGAGCAAGCTCAAAGTAGTGGCGCTGTTGTATTACTAATAGGCAATCAGATTCCGCAAAATTACGGAAAACGCTACACACAAATGTTCTTTAACTTGTACAAGGATATTGCCAGTAAACACAATATCGCGTATCTACCCTTTATGCTTGAAAATGTAGCTTTAAACAAAGATCTCATGCAAAGCGACGGCTTACACCCGAATAAAGAAGGTCAACCGATTGTACTGCAAAATATACTGCCATATTTACAACCACTATTAGATAAAATTCAGTCAAAAAAATAAGGAAGGTGAGATGAAAGCGGTTTTTCTAGATAGAGGATCATTTCCTGAGTACATCAAAATCCAGTTGCCTACACAAATTAATGAAGTTGTTGAATACGACAATACGGCTCTTGAGGAAGTAGCAGAACGTATCAAAAGTGCAAGTATTGTACTTACCAATAAAGTCGTTGTTAATGCTGCTGCGATTAACAGCGCGTCAGATCTAAAACTCATACAAGTTATGGCAACTGGCACCAATAACGTAGACCTAAAAGCCTGTAAGGATAAAAACATCGCCGTTCAAAATGTAGCGGATTACTCCACAATCAGCGT
The DNA here is from genome assembly GCF_002792415.1 of Marinomonas sp. BSi20584. Taxonomy (NCBI): domain Bacteria; kingdom Pseudomonadati; phylum Pseudomonadota; class Gammaproteobacteria; order Oceanospirillales; family Oceanospirillaceae; genus Marinomonas; species Marinomonas sp. BSi20584. The sequence goes on along the minus strand of NZ_KZ454869.1, from coordinate 110,815 downwards.
GCCTGAACATACTTTTGCTATGCTGCTGGCTCTAAGAAGAAATCTTGCATCGTATTTAGATGCGGTAAAATCTGGTAGATGGGCCACTTCTGAATATTTTTGTTTTCTTGATTACCCGATTAAAGATTTGTCAGGTTCAACTATGGTTATCATAGGCGGCGGAACCTTAGGTAAAAAAGTGGCTGCTATCGCGCTTGCTTTCGGTATGAAGGTGATCTTTGCCGATCGCAAAGGAACTACAAATACTAGACCTGGTTACATCAACTTCGAAGAAGCCTTAAAGTTCGCCGATATCATCAGTATCAATTGCCCATTAACACCAGAAACAAAAAATCTAATCAGTGATGCCGAGTTTTCGTTAATGAAAAAGAGCTGCCTATTACTAAATATCAGCCGTGGCGGTATTGTTGATGAGGATGCGCTGTTACGAGCTTTCGAAAACAATACCATCACAGGTGCGGCTTTTGATGTTTCGACACAAGAACCTATGCAGCTAGATCATCCACTCCAAGCTCTTACCAAACAGCCAAATTTCTTACTGACTCCCCATATTGCTTGGGCAAGTGATGAAGCGATGCAAACCTTAGTTGACATGGCTATGGATAAAATAACCTCTTTCATAGATAAGCCAGAATGACGCTAGTTATTTTATTTCAAGATGAACACTTGGTTGCCGTCAACAAGCCAGCAGGCTTGCTTGTTCATCGAACCAATTTAGCTAAAGACGAAGAAGACGCTGTTGTTCAAAGGTTGAGAGATCAAACAGGGAAATGGGTGTTTCCTGTTCATCGCCTTGACCGAGGAACATCCGGGGTATTAGTGATGGCATTTAGCCCAGAAGTAGCAAGGCGCCTTTCAGCTCAGTTCGCTGAATCTAAAACTAAGAAAACTTATCACTGCTTAGTACGTGGTTATTGCGATGATTATGGTGTGATTAATTACCCTCTTGCTAAGCTTAATGAGCAGAAAGGTAGATCTCGTTTTAAAATTGAAGGTACCGAAAGAGAGGCTGAAACTAGCTTTACTCGACTAAGTCAGTATCTACTTCCTGTTCCTGTGAGTCGATATGACAGCATGCGTTTAAGCTGGCTAGAAGTGACCCCCAAGCAAGGTCGAAAACATCAAATTCGTCGACATTTTAAACACTATTTGAATCCGCTAGTGGGTGATTCTTGTTATGGCTGTCGCCATATTAATAAAGTCGCTAAAGAAATTTGGTCTGACGACTTTAGATTGATGCTTCACGCTTCAAGTCTTGAATTCAATCATCCTATTACAAATCAGCCTATTACGTTAAAAGCAGATTTAAGTGACAAGATAATTAACATACTTAACAAACTGGAATATTATCGAACTGATTGACTCTATAGGGTAAATCTTCTGCAAATGACCAGCGAAACACTAAGCAGTCATGGATCTCTGGATCTAAATTTATCGCATTTTTTTGGATTTCATTAATTTCAAAGCCACATGAGAGAAGGACTTTAATTGAGGCTTTGTTATGATCTGCTACTTGTGCATACACTTCAGTTATACCTTTACTTGCCCAAAGAACAAGTATGTGTTTTAACGCATGCTTTGCAATCCCTAGGTTAGTGAAATTTTTAGCGATTCGATAGGAAACTTCAACTGACTTTTTGCCTAATATTTGTCCATTAAAACGACCAATCAGAACACCGTTTGGTAAGTACACCAGATATTGCAAATGCTTCAAATTACTTCTAAGTAATCGCTTAAAATAAATTTCTGTTTGTTGTCTTAGTACTTGACTCGGTAAAAATTGGGAAAACCAGCCTCGGTTGCGAAACTCAAAAAGCAAAATACATCTAAGATCAGCCTCAGTGGCTTGACGAATTCTCAGTAATCTTTTCATATCAACACGCATTTTTTAACTGGTATTATCATCATCTTAGTGCAGATTTTAAGTAAATGTCGAATAATGCAATTTTTATCTGATTCGCTTTTATTGAAATGATAAAATGCTGTGTGTCAACGGGGATGGTAGAGGTTGCCAAAATCCATGAAAAATCGAAATTTAGTGTATTCAACAGACCAAGGTCGGCTTTGCTCAAGCTGCGAACACCCTATTTCTGAGTGTCAATGCAAAAATGATAACGTTATTGGTAATGGAAAAGTTCTAATAGCCTTAGAAACAAAGGGCCGAAAAGGTAAAGGTGTAACTGTTATTACTGGCCTTCCTCTTACTGAAGATGCATTAAAGATACTGGGCAAAAAGCTAAAGACGCAATGTGGTGCCGGTGGCGCTGTAAAAGATGGCCAGGTTGAAGTGCAAGGAGATAATCGACAAAAAATAAAAGAGTTGCTTGAAAAAGAAGGTTTTTCTAGTAAATTTACGGGTGGCTAATGGCTATTATAAATTATTAGTCTTACTATATTCATGTTTTCAAGAATGAGAAAACATAACTAAATCGTTATAAAATCGAAGCCGTAATGTTACCGAGCTTTCGCGCTCTTTTATAAAACATGAATTGCCACCGATGAAATGGGACGTCTTGGTAGTAAGTAATGGCAGCAGGGGTTCCGATGTTCCAGCATAATATTAAGCAAGCTAATCAACTAATGCGATCAGCAATACCACTTATGGTGAAGTTAGATATTCCGCCGACGCCTTATAATTATGGTATATGGTATGAATATGCGTCAAATAAAAATCCAAAATTCAACCAAGTTGTTGATCGAGCTTTACGTCGATTTGGTAGTTTACCTGCCTTCGTTTCACAAGAGCTATTCAATGAGTTCTTACTTCCTGAAGAGTTCCAGCATGCTCACCGCCAAGGTTCAGTATTAAAAAGTCTTACCACTAATTTAGAGACAGACACAAGCAGCATTTCTAGTGAGCTTGAGCGATTTAATGGCACATTACGTACTGCAAAAGCCGCACTAAAAAATACCAGTGAACCCGCTCAAGTAGAACAGGTTGCTCTTTTGTTGGAGCGAGGTGCTTTCAAAGCTAATCAAGCAATTGAAAAATTTAGCAGCGCTCTACTTTCTGCCCAAGAAGAATTAGCTAGTCTTCGCTCCGAACTATTAGATGTAAAGAAGAATACTGAACTTGATGCAATGACTTTACTAGCTAATGAAAAAGGTTTTGAACGGTCATTATTCTCCTTAGTACCTTATGCTGAGGATGATTTAACCCTATTGTTAATAGATATTGATAACCTTGCTGAAATTAATCATGAATATGGTAATAAAGCTGGCACTTCACTCATTCGATATGTAGCAAAACTTTTAGTTGAGTTATTGCCTGAAAATGGTTTTATTGCGCGCCTTAAAGGTGGTCGATTTGCTATGCTACTGAGTGAAACAGAGTTGAGTGTTGCATCTCAACTAGCTGAATCTATTCGCAATGAAGTTTCAATTCAAAAAATACGCTACAAAAACACCAAAGTGCTGCTACGCCAAGTGACCGTGTCCATAGGTGTGGCTACTTTATTCGGTGACGAAAGCCCTAGTGAGCTAGTTGAGCGATCACAACATTATTTGTTATACGCAAAACGGTCTGGCAAAAATCGAATTGCCCACCACGAATAAATCCCAATTTTTTAAGGCCACACTATGAAGGACAAATTAGATCACAAAGATCGCATTTATTTTGAGGTTCGCGATTACGAGTGTGATATGCAGGGAATCGTTAACAATTCGGTGTATCAAAATTATTTAGAGCACGCCAGGCATCAATTTATAAAATCAAGAGGGTTAGATTTTGCTGAGATCACCAAGCAAGGCATATATCTTGTTTTGATCAAGGCAGAATTAGACTACATGCGATCTTTGCGAAGTGGTGATACTTTTTATATCCATACAACAATAGAGCGAGTATCGAAGCTCAAGCTTAATTTTCTCCAGCAAGTACATCAATCTGACAATGACCAATTAATACTAAGTGCAAAGATGACCGTCACATCTACCACTAAGAAAGGCCTACCTATTGTTGACCATTTGGTTGCATCCTAAATCAATAACTTGTTGAATACTGATATGCAGTATTCAACAAGTTTATATGAGGAAATTATGCAGGTATTAGCTGGCCCGTTATTACGAAGAATGACAACGGATCGACTTACGTTCTGGTTGATGACGACAGAGCCTGTTACGGTTGACTTAATATTAACTCAAAACAAAACAGCTTTATTTGAGCTAAAAGACGCTCAGATAACTGAAAGTCATACCCAACTGAAGGCTGGTGAAAACCTATTCATACAGCTACTCGATATTAAGCTAGAAACTCCTTTACCAATTAACAACCCTATTCATTATGATCTACGGCTTAATGGCCTTGACTGGACTCAATGGTCAGAGGATCTTGTTTATCCCGAGCAGTCACTGCCATTTTTTATTTTGCAACCAAATATTCATAAAATGCTGCACGGATCTTGTCGCAAGCCCCATCATTCCAGTAAAGACGGATTATTAAGGGTTGATGAGTTATTGCAGAATACAGATCCAAAAGATTGGCCCAGTATTTTAATGATGAGCGGAGATCAAATTTATGCGGATGATGTAGCGGCTCCAATGTTATGGGCTATTCATCAACTGATACCCCATCTTGGCATGCATGATGAAAAGCTACCTTGTATTGAAGTTGAAAGTGCCCATCAGTTACATATAGAGCCTTCTTATTACTATGCAAGAGAAACGCTTTTACCTGAGAACAAAGTAAACCGTAGTATGATTGAACAGATTTTTGGCGGTGTACGAAAGCCTGTTTTCACGACAGATACAGCTCAAAATCATTTAATCTCTTTGGCTGAAATACTTTCTATGTACGCTCTAGTTTGGTCACCTAAGGGTTGGGATTTATTATTAGGTGATAATGGTTGGTCGGAGCCAACCGGTTTATCTGATGAGCAAAAGAAAGATTTTTCGAAACAAAAGCTTATATTGCAAGACTTTGTTAAGGGTTTATCCAAGGTTCGTCGTGCTCTAGCGCATTTACCAGTCGCAATGATTTTTGATGATCACGACATTACGGATGATTGGAACCTTACTGCAGCATGGGAGCAAACAGCCTATAACCACCCATTCTCAGCTCGCATTATCGGTAACGCCCTGCTTGGCTATTTAATATGCCAAGGCTGGGGAAATGCACCTGAACACTTTTCGAATGAGCTTATAAACAAAATTCAAAAAGTGCTAAATCATCCTGGTAGAGTAGAACATGATGAGTTAATACAGGAGCTCTTTCGTTTTTCTAAATGGAATTATACCTGGCAGACAACACCTCCGCTTGTTGTTTTGGATACTCGTACTCAGCGCTGGCGATCAGAGAAATCACTGGAAAACCCTTCAGGCCTAATGGATTGGGAGGCACTAACTGACCTACAGCAGCAATTAAAGGGACTCGATGCGGTTGTGCTTGTATCACCAGCTCCTATTTTTGGAGTTAAACTAATCGAAAGTATCCAACGGGTATTTACTTGGCTTGGTAAACCCCTGATGGTTGATGCAGAAAACTGGATGGCTCACCCAGGCTCAGCTTATGCCCTAATGAATATGTTCAGGCATAACCAAACACCGAAGAACTTTGTCATACTTTCAGGAGATGTTCACTACTCTTTTGTTTACGATATTCAGCTGCGTGGGAATAAACAAGGATCAGACTTGTGGCAAATAACCAGTAGCGGAATTAAAAATGAATTCCCTGGAAAGCTACTAGATATATTTGATCGCCTAAATCGCTGGCTTTATTCACCTCGATCACCACTAAACTGGTTTACTCGACGTCGTAGCATGAAAGTCATTCCGCATAAACCAGAAACCGCTGCTCATGGTGAGCGCCTTCTGAATGGGGCAGGAATAAGCTTAGTAACATTAAATGACGATGGCTCGCCATCAGCAGTTGTGCAAATGTGCTCTGATGGTCGTGACATACACTTTAAATTATCTGAACGAGATGCTACCTGGGAATAAACACAGCGAATTCAATAAATTAAAGACGAAAAAAAAGACATCATATGATGTCTTTTTTTAAATAATGGCGGTGAGCAAGAGATTCGAACTCTTGATGCCTTTCGACATACACGCTTTCCAGGCGTGCTCCTTCGGCCACTCGGACAGCTCACCTAAACCTTATATACGCAGTGCGTAATTTGTGCGCATATTCTAGTGATGAGGGAAAAGGATTGCAACTAATTTTTATCAAATTAGTCTTAAAAATTAATCTCTTACCCATTTTAAGTGAGTACCAAGCTCTACTTCTGGAGTAAATGCTGATTTTTCTTTTGGCGTTCCAGCATAAATTAGCCCAATTATTTGATCATTTTTTTCTAGTGATAAAAGGTCTTTTGTTTTTTGAGTGAAACACGCTGGGCCACTGCGCCACATACCACCATAACCAAGCGCATTTAATCCCAATAAAACTTGTTGAGCGGCCGCAGAAGCTGCCATAATCTGCTCTATTGGAGGGACTTTTGGGTGATCCTGAATTCGCGCATAGATTAACAAAACAGCTGGTGCTCGATATGCCTTTTTAACAAAAGCGTCCTCCTTGCTCTCAGGCATTAGTTCTACTTCAGATAAAGCATGATGCCAATAAATTTGACCAAGTTTTGCTCGCCCCTCCCCCTCATAAATACAGAAACGCCACGGCTTAAGATTTCCATGGTCCGCAGCGCGACTTGCAGCGCTAAGAATGGACTCCCATTCGCTTTCGGATGGCGCTGGTGAGTTAAGTGCTGCCTGTGATACACGATTACGCATGAATGTTATAAATTCTTTACTCATAAAATATTTAATTCCGCTAACATAAGAAAAACAGCAAGCTAAAATAATGATTTGCTATAGTTTAATGATAATGGATATCATATTTATTACTTTAGGGTCTAGGAGTTTTTATGTCAAAGTGGTTGATTTGGGCACTGCTTGAGTTAAGTACATTCCTACTGTTGGCCAATGGTGTTTTTTTATGGCTGTCTCATTCACTTGCCAAAAAGAAGTTAGAAAAACACACTAGCGTTTCCCCTAAAGAGACTTTGGACCCTACTGATGGAATAGATGACTCAAACTCTTACAAGGGATTAGCCCACTTCTTAGATTTGCAGATTAATTTTGCTGCACATTCCATTGTACCGGGTAAGCTAGATCCGCATGAAATAAACAGATTGAAAATTTGGGGGACAGTACTTAAAGCAGAAAGAGCTATTCTGTTAAATCAAGTTAGTGAAAAACCGAAGCCTATATTAAACCGCTTCTTATCAAGTTTATTGTACGCATTGTCAGCACCTAAATTACAAACAACCAACCCTGAAGAATTACATCAAAATCTAAAGGAGATGGAAGACGAGTTTTTTCAGGCAACCGAAATACTTATTACTAAAGAGTCACTATCAAAAAACCAAACTTTGCTAAATGAAGATTTACGAAAAAATATTGATCGAGCTACAAAGCGCCTCAAGCAATTAGAATTAAAAAAAGCAGAACAGCAGAGGTTAAAGATTGAAATTGATGACTTACAGGAAAAAATTAAAAAATTAGAGCAAAAACAATCTGATCATACAGGAAGTAGCTCCGAATTCAATTTGCAGATTCCAACTGCTCAAAAGCAAGAAAAAGCGATACGCAACGCTTCCTTTAAACAAATTTCTAGCTTAAGCAGCCTTTCTGATCGGCAAAAAATGGTAATCGAGCAACTTAAGAGTGAGATAGACAAGGCATATAAAAACAATAATACATATGCAGCTATTGAGGCTCAAAAAGTTGCTATAACCAAAATGGAGCGTATGTCTAAAGAGTCACAAGTGCTAATACTGCAATTAGAAGCAGAACTCGAGACGTCAAATTTATCCATCACTTCACTAAGGCAAGATATTAGTGTGAAAGATGCAAAACTTGCTGAATTAGAAAAGCAGCTAAGTAAAAGTAATGAAACGGCGATTGGCAATTTACAAGTTTTAAGTGCAAATAAAAAAGAAACCCTTGGCTCATTGCGTGATGGCTTAAATACCGCACTTGAAAACATGTCATCCGTTAGCCTTATAGAACAAGATAAAGATGCAAAAATGCTAGAGCGCTTACTGCAAGAATCAGAAACCTGCGTTACTCTATTGGCGCAAGAGTTAGAGTCTGCAGAAAACACTAATAATGAATTAAAGCAAAAGATAGAGACTCTTGGATTAAGTGGTGCTCATGGCTCTAGAAGTCAGTCAAAGCCACTCATAAAGCAAAGGGAAATAAATAGACAGTTAGCTCAATCAACCACTGAGCTAAAAAAGAAATTATCTGAGATGATATCAAGCAAAGATTATCAAACCCTGAGAGTCACATATAATAAAAAGAGTCTTGAATGTGATCGCCTACAGCTGGCATTTTCAGATTTAGAAATGAAATATTTAGGGACGCTAAATAGTTAACTATCCCTAAACTGAAGATAAAAATTATTTCACTTGAAAATCAAGCATTCGCTGTAGTGGAATCAATGCTTTAATTCTAGTTTCTTCAGACACATGAATTTCACCTGAGCTATCTCTGAGCGAGTTACGAAGCATCTCCAAGCTATTTAATGCCATCCAAGGACAATGCGCACAACTACGACAATTTGCGCCGGAGCCAGCCGTAGGTGCCTCTATGAAACGCTTATTTGGTGATGCTTGCTTCATTTTATAGAAAATACCCCTATCGGTGGCGACAATAAAGGTATCATTTGACATATTCTTTGATGCATTTAGCAACTGGGATGTTGAACCCACAACATCTGCCACCTCAACAACCGCTTCTGGGGATTCTGGATGAACAAGTACGGCAGCATCTGGATATATCGCTTTTAAATCCAAAATACCTTTTGCCTTGAACTCTTCGTGAACGATACAGGCACCATCCCAAAGAATCATATCGGCACCAGTTTCACGCTGGATATATCCCCCCAAATGCTGGTCAGGTGCCCAAATAATTTTTTCGCCCTGCTCTACGAGATGATTTACAACATCTAAAGCAATGCTAGAGGTTACGACCCAATCTGCTCTCGCTTTAACTGCAGCTGAAGTGTTTGCATAGACAACCACTTTTCTATCTGGATGCTGATCGCAAAAAGCTGAAAACTCTTCAATCGGACAGCCAATATCCAGTGAGCATGTTGCTTCAAGGGTCGGCATTAAAATAGTTTTTTCTGGGCTAAGTATTTTTGCGGTTTCACCCATGAATTTAACACCGGCAACAACAAGAGTCTTAGCGTCATGATTTGCACCAAAGCGCGCCATCTCTAAAGAGTCAGCAATTATTCCACCAGTCTCTTCTGCGAGCTCTTGAATAGCATCTTCAGTATAGTAATGAGCAACTAGAACGGCATTTTTTTGCTTAAGTAAAGACTTGATCTCATCACGAATCTGATCATCATCGACAGATTTTATTTCAAGACTTTTTTCTGCTTCAGACAAATACTTTTGAACTGTATTGCGAAGTGCTGCTTTATCAAAAAGTTCGGACATATCATTACCCCTTAAGAAACTGGGAGCGGAATGAGTGTTTTTGGTGGGTCGTACTGGATTCGAACCAGTGACCAATTGATTAAAAGTCAACTGCTCTACCAACTGAGCTAACGACCCAAAAATCACAAAAGGAATAAAAAGATGTTGGTGGGTCGTACTGGATTCGAACCAGTGACCAATTGATTAAAAGTCAACTGCTCTACCAACTGAGCTAACGACCCAACGGGTTGCGTATATTACAGAGCCCGTTGAGAAATGCAAGTTATTTAATTTTACTCAAATACCCTGCAGCTAGTTTAGCAGCTTTACTATCGGGAAAGCGTCGAATTACATCCTGTAAATAGGACTTAGCTTTTATTGTATCACCAAGCTGATCACTAACAGTGCCTAACTTATATAATGAGTCTTGTTCTTTGTTGTGTCCTGGAAAGTTTTGAATCACAGTAGAAAATGCTTCTATAGCCTCTCTAGACTTACCTTGAACTAATTTAACTTCTCCCAACCAATAATAACCATTCCCTGTTAAAGAATTGTTCGGATAGTCTTTTACAAACTCTGAAAATGCGGTTTCCGCTTCATCAAAATTTCTCTGACGAATTAAATTATAAGCATCATTATAAGCTTGTTGAGCTTGTGCAGTTGGTGGTTGCAAACTAATAGGTGCTAGAGGCGAAGCCGCTAGTGAATTAGTTGAATTATTTATTTTTTGTACCGATGCTTGAGTAGCTGGCTGCTCTACTCTTGGCTCTGGAGCAGAAGAATACTTCGGTTCGCTCGCAGATGCAGACATAAGTAAGGATATACGTTTATCGAGATCAATATAACGATCTCTTTGACTCTCTTTCATTAGCTTTAATTCATGGCCTTGATCTTCCAATTGTCCACGAAGGCTTTGAACCTCCTGTTGCAGTGTTTCCAATTGAAAAAGTAGATCTGCAGCGGCATTAGGGGAAAGTCCACCACTTGCCATTTGAGATTCAGCTAGCGCAAATGGCGCTGTGAGACACAGCGCCATTGCGAAAGAGCGAATTCTTACGACTTTAGAAATCATTATTCGTAACGAACTTCAACTCGACGGTTTAACTGCCAAGCGTTACTATCATGACCGAAGGCAACAGGAACTTCTTCACCAAAGCTTACTGTTTCAATTTGAGAAGCAGCGACACCTTGGATTGTCAAATAACGACTAATTGCTTTAGCACGACGCTCACCTAGAGCCATGTTGTATTCGCGAGTACCACGCTCATCAGCATGACCTTCTAAAACGATACGTGCATCTGGGTGTGATACTAAATATTCAGCATGTTTTGCTAGAGCTTCACGAGATTCTGGACGCACAATCGATTTATCAAAATCAAAGTAGAATACAGTTTGAACCCCAGCTAAAGAATCCATGCCATTGTCATTAGTAGCCGCACTCTCATCAACAATAACACTAGTCATAGCGCCATCTTGACCAGCACCAAATGTTTGGTCAGTATTTTCGTTTGCTTGCTCAGTTGAATTGGCATCTTCAGCAACAGTTGAAGAATCAGTATCTGTTGCTGTTGTGCTACAACCTGCAATCCAAGCTGCAGACAAACCAATTACAGCAAACTTACCTAGTTTTGTTACACTCATTATTCACTCCTCAATGTCTTTATTTGAAATACGGGGACCAAGATGGTTCTCGTACATCTCCGTCTGCTGATGGTAACCTATATTTTACAAGGCCATCAACGGATACTACGGCTAAGATACCCTTTCCTTGATAGGTTGTGGCATACATCACCATGCTACCATTTGGCGCAATGCTTGGCGATTCGTCTAAGTAAGTCTCTGTGAGAATTTGAACTCGGCCAGTTTTCATATCTTGAAGTGCAATATGATAATTACCATCATTCTTTTGAACCGTAACAAGATAGCGACCATCTGGCGTCATTCTCGCTCTGGTATTTAGATCACCTTCAAAAGTAACCCTCTCTACACGCTTACTATTTACATCTAATCGATATATCTGCGGATTACCGCCTCGATCAGATGTGAATACAATTCCCTTACCATCTGGCTCCCAGCTTGGCTCGGTATCTATAGCATAATGGTTTGTCATACGCTCAAGTTTCTGTGTCGCGATGTCTAAAGTATAAATTTCAGGGTTATTATCTTTAGAAAGAACCAATGCTAATTTTTTTCCATCAGGTGACCAAGCTGGTGCACCGTTTAATCCTCTAAATTGTGCGATTTGCTGACGCTTCCCAGTTGCTAATTCTTGAATGAAAATATTCGGGCGTCGATTTCTAAACATTACATAAGCAATTTTTCTGCCATCCATACTCCATGACGGAGATAATATCGGCTCTTTAGATTCGACAACAACTTGAGGGCGATGTCCGTCAGCATCTGCAACCTGCAATTTAAACAATGGAGCTTTTTTATCACCTTCTGCAGTAACATATAATATTCTAGTACTAAATGCGCCTCTTGTACCTGTCAATAATTCGTAAACTTTATCACTAATATAGTGAGCCGCATCGCGGAAGTTTCTTGCACTGACATCAATAGAGCTATGTTTTTGTACCGGCTTTTGACTTAAAACATTTAATAATTCGAAACCAATACGATATTGATTATTAGGTAGCTTTTTTATTGCACCAATAACAACATAATCACTTTTCAAAAGCCGCCAATCTCTATAAAAAACATCCGCTTCTTTTGATGGCATACTTAACATATTAGATCTAGGGATAGGCTGAAATAGACCACTACGCGCTAAGTCAGCCTCGACTATTTGAGCAATATCCTCAGGCAGCGCATCCACACCCTCATATCCAAAAGGCACAACAGCAATAGGTAATAACTGATCTGCACCACTTGTTATTTCAATAACTAATTGGGCTCTAGCTGAGCTTATAAATATTAAGCAAGTGAATAAAACACTCAAGCATTTTTTAAACATCATTAGTTTCTCAAATCTTGCGGGTTAAAAATTAAATCTACCTGACGAAAATTTCGTTCAAAAACATACGAGTCTACTTTCGATAACTCTTCAATTTTCCTTACTTTATAAACAGCATCAACTGCTCTTTGATCAAATAAAGCATCTCCACTACTTTTCGTAATTTGAGCATTCATAACTTCACCATTAGGCAGAAAATAAATGCGCAATTGAGCTTTCATATTGTTTCGAGCGCTTGGAGGACGAATCCAAGCTGCAGTAACCCTATCATTTATTAGCCCACTGATAGACTGAACCATTTGAGCTTCATCAGCAGCTCGCTGCATCGCCTCTTCTGCTGCCGCCTTGGCTGCCGCCTCTTCAGCTTTCTTCTTCTCCGCCAATTTAGCGGCTTCCTCTTGACGCTTCCGCTCTTCTTCGGCTACTCGATCAGCTTCAGCCTTACGAGCAAGCTCTTGTTTTTTCTTTTCGCTGGCTTCTTTTTCAGCTAAACGTTTTTTATCAGCCTGCTCCTGAGCCAAACGCTTACTTTCTGCCTCTTGCGCTGTACGCTTTTGTTCAGCTGCTTTTTGCTTTCTTTCAGTTTCTTGTTTTTCAGCTTCTGCTTTATCTTTTGCCTGTTTAGCTTGAGCAAGCTGCTTTTGCTTTTCCTCTAACGCCTTACGCTGTGCTTCTTTTTTCCGAGCCTGCTCAGCTTCGCTTTTCTTTTTTTCTGCTAATGCAGCTGCCTGTTGTTTTGCTGCTTTTTCATCAGACTCTCTTTTACCTATTATGGTTTGAGAGATATCAACAACAGTAGCATTAACAATAGGCGGCCGCTTAGGTTTTGGAATTTCATTGTCGCTAAAATCAATAGCAACAAAACCTGCCACAACAATACCAACGTGTAAACCTATAGCTAGCACGGTTGGGATACTATAATTGTCACTACGTAACCACTTCATTAATTTTTATCCGGCTCAGTCACTAAACCTACATTTGGAACACCTGCACTTTGAAGTGTAACCATAAGACCAATGACATCACCATAAGGGACATTTTTATCCCCTCTTACTAATACAGACATCTTTGGGTTTTGACTTAATACTTTTCTCACTCTATCTTGTATTTGAGATAAAGCGATTGATTCTTGCTTACCGCCAACATCTAAATAGTACTTACCTTTAGAGTCAACAGAGGCAATCATGACATCATTTTCTGTATCTTGAATTGGCGCTGCATTTGCATTCGGCAGTTCAACATCAACACCTTGCGTAAGCATTGGCGCTGTAATCATAAAAATAACAAGCAAAACCAACATGACATCGATATACGGTACGACGTTGATCTCAGCCATTGGACGGCGTTTGTTTCTCCTTCTTGCGCGAGCCACTATACAGCGCCTCCCTCTCTCACATGTACCTTACGATGTAGGATACTAGTAAATTCATCTGCGAAATTCTCATAACTAGAACCAAGGGATTCTGCCGTAGAAGAGAAGCGGTTATAGGCAATTACTGCAGGAATAGCAGCAGCTAAACCTATTGCTGTTGCTATAAGTGCCTCTGCGATACCTGGCGCAACTGTTGCTAACGTTGCTTGCTGAACTTCTGCAAGACCGATAAAAGAATGCATAATCCCCCAAACAGTACCAAACAAACCAATGTAAGGACTTGTTGAGCCAACAGTTGCCAAAAAAGGTAGATGTTGATCCAGCTTTTCTTCTTCCCTGTAAAGCGCCACTCGCATTGCTCTTTGAACACCATCCATAATGGCTTCTGGATCAACATTATGACTCTGTCTTAGTCGAGTGAATTCTTTAATACCAGAAGTGAAGATATTTTCCATACCTTCAACTTTGCGACCTTCTTGTGTGAGCTTGCGATAAAGCTGACTAAGATCGATACCCGACCAAAAACTTTCCTCAAATGCGGTACGCACCTTTTTTGCTTCTTTTAAAACACGAATTCTTTGAAATATTACAATCCATGAAAAAATGGAAGCAGCTAGCAGTATCAACATTACAAGCTGAACAACAAAACTAGCACTGGCGATAAGTCCCCAAATTGACATTATTAACCTCTATTTAAAATCTGAAGGTAGTTGGTAATTAAAATGTTCATATGCACGCTTTGTAACCTGACGGCCTCTTGGTGTCCTGATTATAAAGCCTTGCTGAATTAAAAACGGCTCAATGACGTCTTCAATAGTATCTTTGTCTTCACCTAAGGCGGCAGAGACGCTATCTAGACCAACCGGTCTCCCGTCAAACTTTTCTATCATAGTCAATAACATACGTCTGTCTAAGTGATCGAAGCCCTGACTATCTACACTTAACATATCTAGCGCCCTTTGAGCAACTTTTTGCCCTACAAGCACTTCTCCACTCACCTGAGCCACATCTCTAACACGGCGTAACAAGCGGTTTGCTATCCTCGGAGTCCCCCTTGACCTTCTAGCTACCTCAAAGCAACCAGGCTGATCAAGCTCCATACCCATTTTTCCAGCAGACCGAGCCACAATGGTTGTCAATGATTCAACATCATAAAACTCTAAGCGCTGCACAATTCCAAAGCGATCTCGCAATGGAGATGTCAGTAAGCCTGCTCGTGTAGTTGCTCCGACAAGTGTAAATGGTGGTAGTTCAATTTTAATTGACCTAGCAGCTGGACCTTCGCCAATCATTATATCCAGCTGATAATCCTCCATTGCTGGATAAAGAACTTCTTCAATTGCTGGACTTAATCTATGTATTTCATCAATAAATAGAATGTCGCCTTCATTTAAATTTGTTAGCAGTGCCGCTAAATCTCCAGCTCTTTCAAGAACGGGACCAGAAGTTGTTCTTACCTCAGCCCCCATCTCATTACCAATGATGTGAGCAAGCGTTGTTTTTCCCAATCCTGGAGGCCCAAATATTAACGTATGATCTAATGGCTCACTACGCTGCCTTGCAGCTTGGATAAAAATCTCCATCTGCTCTCGAACAACGGGCTGACCAATATATTCAGCAAGCGCTTGCGGACGTATTGCCCGATCTACTTGACGATCGTTACCTTTAAGTTCAGCAGAAATAATACGATCTTGCTCAATCATGTTTTATTTCCTTAGCATCCCTTTTAAAGCTGCTTTAATAACATCTTCACTATTAGCGGCATCCATTGGAACACCCGCAATGGCTTTCGCCGCTTCTTGTGGTTTATAACCAAGAGATATGAGCGCCGCTTCTGCTTCCTGCCTAGGGTCAGCTTGTACCTGACGCAAAACAGCAGGAGCTGAAAATAAATCAGTTTTTGCTGCCTGACCAAGCTTATCTCTTAACTCAATAATGAGTCGCTCAGCCGTCTTCTTACCTACTCCAGGAATACGCGTTAATGCAGTTACATCAGATTCTTGAACATTGGCAATCAGTTCTTCAGATGACATGCTCGACAAAATCGCCAATGCCATTTTTGGACCAATACCATTTACTTTAATTAAAACTCGAAATAAAGCGCGCTCATTTTTATCGATAAAGCCATAAAGTGTATGCGAATCTTCTTTAACTAACAGGTGAGTAAATAATGTCACCTGCCCTCCGATCTGAGGTAAATCATAAATAGTGGTCATAGAAGCACTAACTTCATAGCCAATACCATTAACATCAACCATTAGTTCTGGTGGTGTTTTCTCTATCAAAGTGCCGACAATTCGTCCGATCACAAAGTTTTCCTTACATCTTGTTCTGTCCAACGCTTAGAAGCACGCCCCGCTCGCTTTCCGACACCGTATTCAAGCCCGCCAGAAGTTCGTGTATTAGCATGACACAAAGCAATTGCTAAAGCATCAGCCGCATCAGCTTGAGGCTTGGAGGTCAAATTTAATAGAAGCTGAACCATCATTTGTACTTGTGTTTTATCAGCATTACCATTACCGACAACAGATTGCTTAACTCTTCGAGCGGCATATTCATGCACCTCAAGTTCTTGAAGAGATGCAGCAACAATAGCAGCACCTCTAGCCTGGCCAAGCTTTAACGCCGAATTAGCATTCTTGGCCAAAAATACTTCCTCGATAGCAAATTCATTTGGTTTGTATTCTTCCAATAATGCTGAAACATTTTGAAATATATATTTAAGCCTAACTGATAACGCCTCATCCGGTAATCGAATACAACCACTATTTACGTAAATAGATTTACCATTTGTAACGTCAACAATCCCAAAGCCTGTTATTCGAGAGCCGGGGTCAATTGCTAAAATTCTGGTCGTGGCCATGCTTTTTCTGTGCCTTTTATAATTACTGTATATTTCAACAGCCCTTTACAAAGTATGCAATGGCAAAACATAAAAAAGGCCGCTAATAAGCGGCCTTTTACGTTTTTCTTTCAATCTCTTAACATAACTTACTGTTTTAGAATAAGTTTAAGAGTTATTTCTATGATTCAACAGCAGGTTTTCTAATACGAATGTTCAATTCTTTTAATTGTTTCTCGCTTACTTCACCTGGCGCTTGCGTCAATAGACAAGTTGCACTTTGCGTTTTAGGGAAAGCAATAACATCACGAATAGAGCTAGAACCTGTCATTAGCATCACAAGTCGATCTAGACCAAAGGCCAAACCGCCGTGTGGTGGCGCACCGAATTTCAATGCATCTAACAAGAAACCAAATTTTTCTTCCTGCTCTTCTTTGCTGATATTCAGTAATCCAAATACAGTTTCTTGCATAGAAGACTGGTGAATACGGATAGAACCACCACCAAGCTCGGTGCCATTTAGTACCATATCGTAAGCCTGTGATAACGCAGTCAACGGACTGGCTTTCAAATCCTCAGGTGAACAAGAAGGAGCAGTGAACGGGTGATGAATAGCAGTGATTCCACCATCACTTGTCTCTTCAAACATTGGGAAGTCTACAACCCACAATGGCGCCCATTTGCAAGTATAAAGATTCAAATCTTCACCTAGCTTGCAACGTAACGCGCCAAGAGCTTCATTAACCACTTTAGCAGAATCCGCGCCGAAGAAGATCAAATCACCATCTTCTGCCTCAAGACGCTCAAGCAAAGTAGCGCGCACTTCAACAGGTAAGAACTTAACGATTGGAGATTGCAAACCTTCTTCAAGATTAGACTTATCGTTTACCTTGATGTAAGCCAAACCTTTCGCGCCATAGATAGAAACAAATTTAGTGTAGTCGTCAATTTGTTTACGAGTTAGCTCATTACCGCCTGGCACTTTAAGTGCTGCAACACGACCTTTTGGATCGTTAGCAGGACCGGAGAATACTTTAAAGTCTACACTCGCCATCAAGTCAGATACTGACACTATGGTCAATGGAATACGAAGATCTGGCTTATCGCTACCGTATGTTTCCATCGCTTCAGAGTAAGGCATACGTGGGAAAGTGCCTAAATCTGTATCCATTAGCTCTTTGAACAAACTGACAATCATATCCTCTGTCATTGCCATGATGTCTTTTTCACTCATGAACGATGTTTCGATGTCCACTTGAGTGAATTCTGGCTGACGGTCGGCACGCAAATCTTCATCACGGAAACATTTAGCAATTTGGTAATAACGGTCAAAACCAGACACCATTAACAATTGCTTGAACAGCTGTGGAGACTGAGGCAATGCAAAGAAGCTACCTTGTTGTGTACGGCTAGGCACCAAATAATCACGCGCACCTTCTGGCGTTGCACGAGTTAGAATAGGTGTTTCAATATCTAGGAAGCCATTGCTATCTAAGTAGCGACGTAATACAGATGTTACTTTCGAACGGAAACGCATTTTTTGCTGAATTTCAGGGCGGCGCAAATCGATGAAACGATTTTTCAAGCGTACGTCTTCGCCTACTGATTGGTGCTCATCTAGCTGAAACGGTGGTGTTTTTGCAGCATTTAGTATTTCAAGTTCAGTTCCCAATACTTCGATTTCACCAGTATTCATATTCGGGTTTACTGTGCCTTCAGGACGGGCACGTACTAAACCTTTAAGCTTAACAACGAATTCATTACGAACGCTGTCAGCAAGGGCAAAACTTTCGGCACGATCTGGATCGAAAACTACTTGAGTAATCCCTTCGCGATCACGAACGTCTAAGAAAATAACTCCGCCGTGGTCACGACGACGATGAACCCAACCGCATAGGGTAATTTCTTGTGAAATGTTAGAAGCATTTAACTCGCCGCAATAATGGCTGCGCATAATTTCTTTCCTATTACTTTCTCAGTAAGAGAGTGATTTTTTCTTAGAACGTTTTCTATTCGGTCAGTAATGTAAACTGAGTTTTATATATCGAATAGAAGAACAGAATATTTTAAGGCAAGGCATTATATGCGAACAGAGTCTGACTCTCTAGAGCTTGAGCCAAATTTGTCCTTCACAATGCTAGCTTTATTCAATAGTGGTTATTTCATAAGCTGTTTGCTTACCATTCTGAAGTAATTCAACTGCATCACCTACTAATTTACCAAGCAGCTTCTTTCCAACTGGACTAGATGGCGTTACAAGATAAACCTTATTTTCACTTATTTCGACAGTGAGTCCGCCCGCACAAGGAGAAATAAAAAAATATTTATTAGTACCGTATGGAGATTCAAGCTCTGTCAATGTGACTAGACACCACAAATCAATTGCACCCTCTTCCTTGAATAAAACTGGCTGTTTCTTATCAAAAATCAACCAGTCTTGTTCGCACTCCAACACTCGCTGCGATTGCCCATGAGCCAAATATGAAGCCTCCAACCCAAAGGTATCATATTTATTTTCTGCTACGCTTTCTTCATTTGTAGCGGCCTCATGAGCCTGCTTGGCAGCCCATTTGGCGGTCTCATAGCGACTTAATAACGCTGCGGTAACAACTTTATGTACATCGTGCTTATTCATTATGTATCGATCTATTTAATTCTAATCATCGCATTGTAATCATTCGCCTCAATAAGAAAAACTATTAACTGTGGTCTGGCAACTCATTCTACGAAATGACATGGATTACGATTTTTCCGTCTCACTAAAAATTCTTAGTTGACAGTATCAACCAAAAGATCTATATTGATAATCGTTCTCATATAAAAACATCAAGAATAAGAAGATTAGATGAAAGAAAATATTGGCGAGTCTCTTCATAAGTTGATGCACCACTATCGACACCAACTTCGCGAAGCAGCTCTAAAGTCAGGTATTTCAATCCCCGTTAGTCACATACGATCTCTTAAGTGCATTAATAAGATTGAAAAATGCAGTGCTAAGGATATCGCAGATAGACTTTCACTCGATAAATCACAAATCACTCGAGTATTGAAGGAATTAGTTCAATCAGGCTACGTTGAAAAAATTCGCAGCCCCGACAATCATCGCAGTCAATTATTAAGTCTCACTATGGATGGCGCAGAGCTACTTACCAAAATTACGATGTTAGAACGAACCGCAACCGAGAACATGACACAAAACTTAACAGAACAACAGATAGAAGACTTCACACGCATTTCGGAAATAATGGTAAGCAATCTTGATCAATCTCCGCCTTGCGACAATCAAAGTTAAGGAGCTAAAAATGAGCAGACCACAACCGCGTGAACTAACGGTTATTAGAAAGTCGCATGTAACAACAAACATGCTACGAGTAACACTAGGCGGCGATAATATACAGACCATCCCCGAGGACCAAGAAAGTGGCTATGTGAAGCTTATTTTCCCAAGAGGTGATCAAAAACCATTAGTAAGAACTTATACCATTAGAAACCAACGTGCCGATGAAATAGACATTGACTTCGTACTGCATGAAGATGGTGGCCCAGCGTCAACATGGGCAAAGCAGACTCAACCTAATGATATCATTTTAGTTGGAGGACCAGGCCCAAAAAAACTTATTGAAGAGTCTACTGATTGGCAAATTCTAGTGGGAGATATGACCGCTTTGCCTGCAATTAGCGTAAATCTAGCAAAACTACCTCAAGATGCCAAAGGCTATGCAATACTTGAAGTAATTTCAGAAGAAGACATTCAGCCTTTAAAGCACCCTTCTGGCATTGAACTAAAATGGGTAATTAATCCTCACCCAGGAGAAAACCCCAATTTGTTACTAGGTCAAATCCAGTCACTATCAGGGCTCGAGGGTAACATATCTGTTTGGGTAGCTTGTGAATTTAGCAGCATGAAAACATTGCGTTCATTTTTTAAAAATGAACTTAAGATTGAAAAAGAAAATTTCTATATTTCTAGCTACTGGAAATTAGGCAGCAATGAAGATCAGCATAAAGAAGTCAAGCGAATAGATACAGAAGCAACTGCGTGAAACAAGTTTGAGCTAAATACAAAAAACCAGCTCACAGAGCTGGTTTTTTTGTATTTTATTGAGTTATAACTGAACGCTTTCTACAATCAAATCTACCGTTTCATCCAATGAGGATTCAGCAATTTGAGAATCAGCTATCGCAGCATCAGCCACTAAGAAAGCCACACCTGTTTGACGAATCAGTGCCGCTTCTTGCTCTGTAGCATCAGCCTTAACCAATGCCACAACACCTTGGCGTAATAATAAACGCTCAAGCGCGTCACTTTGTGCCAATACGCTATTTGCTAA
Source organism: Marinomonas sp. BSi20584 (assembly GCF_002792415.1). Lineage (NCBI taxonomy): Bacteria > Pseudomonadati > Pseudomonadota > Gammaproteobacteria > Oceanospirillales > Oceanospirillaceae > Marinomonas > Marinomonas sp. BSi20584. Next base: position 89,892 of record NZ_KZ454869.1, on the reverse strand, counting down.
TGCAATAACAGCTGGTTTTTGCCCAAGTCGTGCCGCACGATCTTCCGCACTAACAACAGTATCTTGATCAAGCTCAGCAACAGCTTCTTCAACCATACCAGCACCAACAGTAACGTTGGTTAAGCGATCAATAATAATCAATGCACCAGTGAAACGACTATCGGTGTATTCATCAAATGCAACAGGAGCATCGAACTGTATAACGGCGTCGCCGATCCCGTTCAATTCCAATGCATCTATCTTACTGACTTCAAGGGTATTGACGTCAACACGATGATTGAAGTGATGAACCTTACCAGGAACCGTTTGTGTTCCAAGTTTAAAGTCATACAACTTACCCGGCACTAATGGGTGATCAGCCATCCAAACAATTGAAGAACGAAGCGTTGTTGCAATAAGAGGCTCTTGGCCAATATGCGAAAGCATATCACCGCGGCTGATATCAATCTCGTCTTCAAGTGTAATAGTGACAGCTTGCCCTGCTTTTGCCGTATCTAGGTCGCCATCAAATGTCACAATCCTTTCAACGGTAGATGTTTTCCCTGAAGGCAAAGCAACCACTTTATCGCCAGGTTTAACGGCACCAGCTGCGATGGTTCCTGAGAAACCTCGGAAGTCTAAGTTAGGACGGTTAACATACTGAACCGGGAAACGGAAAGAATCACGTTTCACATCACGGTTAATTTGTACCGTTTCCAAAATCGACATCAATGGACCACCTTGATACCAAGGCGTGCTCTCAGAAGCATTTACTACGTTATCGCCACGTAATGCTGACATTGGGACAAAATGAATATCTTCAGGTTTGCGATCGCCAAGCTGATCAACAAATTTAAGGTAATCATTTTTAATCTGGTTGAATTTTTCTTCAGAAAATTCAACCAAATCCATTTTATTAATCGCAACCACAACATGCTTAATACCCAATAGAGAGGCAATATAGCTATGGCGACGGGTTTGAGTTTGTACTCCGTAACGAGCATCAATCAAAATAATAGCAAGATCACAAGTAGAGGCGCCTGTCGCCATATTACGAGTGTATTGTTCATGCCCAGGTGTGTCAGCAATGATAAACTTACGTTTTTCAGTCGAAAAATAGCGGTAAGCCACATCGATTGTGATGCCCTGCTCGCGCTCAGCTTGCAAGCCATCCACTAACAAAGCTAAATCAACCTCTTCACCTTGTGTCCCAGACTTCTTGCTGTCGCGCTTAACGGCATCTAGATGATCTTCATAAATTAACTTAGAGTCATGAAGCAAGCGACCGATTAATGTACTTTTTCCATCATCGACGTTGCCACAGGTAAGAAGACGTAATAAGTCTTTTTCTTCATGTTGTTTCAGATAACCAAGTATGTCTTGGCTGATCAATTCTGATTGGTGAGACATTCTTTCTTTACTCCAAACTTAGAAATAGCCTTGTTTCTTCTTCTCTTCCATTGACCCAGATGAATCATGGTCAATCATTCGCCCTTGACGCTCTGAACTTCTTGTTAGCAACATTTCCTGAATAATTTCAGGTAAAGATGCCGCTTCTGATTCAACTGCTCCCGTTAATGGATAGCAGCCGAGCGTACGAAAACGAACAGACTTCATCTCAGGCACCTCACCGTTTAAAGGCATGCGATCATCGTCAACCATGATCAAGGTACCGTCACGCTCAACTACTGGGCGTTTTTCAGAAAAATAAAGAGGAACAATTGGAATGCTTTCTAAATATATATATTGCCAAATATCAAGCTCAGTCCAGTTAGACAGTGGAAAAACACGAATGCTTTCGCCTTTGTTTACTTTACCGTTGTAAATATTCCACAACTCTGGACGCTGATTTTTTGGGTCCCAACGATGCTGTTTATCGCGGAAGGAATAAACACGCTCCTTAGCACGAGATTTCTCTTCATCACGGCGCGCACCACCAAAAGCAGCATCAAAGCCATATTTGTCTAGAGCTTGTTTAAGACCTTGTGTTTTCATCACATCAGTATGCTTTGAGCTACCGTGCGTAAAAGGCCCAATGCCTTGCTCAACACCTTCTTGGTTTTGATGAACAATAAGCTCCAAGCCAAGCTTAGCCACCATTTCATCACGGAAAGTGATCATTTCTTTAAACTTCCAACCAGTATCCACATGCATTAGTGGAAACGGTGGTTTGCCAGGATAGAACGCTTTCATGGCAAGATGCAGCATTACTGCAGAATCTTTACCAATTGAATAAAGCATTACTGGGTTATCAAATTCAGCAGCTACCTCACGTATAATATGAATACTTTCGGCTTCTAGCTGTTTTAAGTGAGTAAGTCTTGCCTCTGTCATAATTTCCCATCTCTGTTGTCAGGCTTCAGCATTTTTTGAACTATAACATGCCTTTAGGTTATAAAAAGCACCTCATCTAGACTTTAGTAGAATATGCATATTAAAAAAGCTTTATAAGTAAAACCTTTATAGTGGCCAAGAAGGGAAAAAACTAAAAAATGAGTAGCAGCTCTAAAAATAGACAAGGCCGATAAATCGGCCTTTTTAAATCTATTAGAAGTAATTTACTGAGAGCTGAGTTGCTGCTCTAGCATCAGCTGATTAATCTGCTTACGTAGACGGATGATTTCGCCATTAACTTGAGTTCTGAAAGCGTCGCTCGAGTTAATCGCATCTTGATGCTTAGCTAATGTGTCTTGAATTTTCGCCACATCTGTAGAACTAGTATCTGCTGTGCGTTTTTCTATAGCAGCTACTTTTTTCTGCAAAGTAACTAAATCCTGTGAAATCTGATCCAAACTCAAGGCTTGAGCTTCGTTCTGTCCTGCTTGGGCAAGAACTTGCTTCTCAGATGACTGCAATCGTTTTGCTTGGTCATCTTGTTTCGTTGCAATTGCTTTCACTGTTTCATCTATAGAAGCGACAGAGGGAACAAGCTTGTTGTAACCAGCCTCAACCTCATTAAAGGCTTCGGCTTGTACCGCAATGCGCTTGGATTGAGTCGAAACAGTATCTCGTAATGATGAAAGCTTTTTCTGAAGTTCATCAATCGCTGCATCATTAGTAGCTATCGACTTCCTATTAGTATCGTAAGCAACACCCCAAAGCTTACGAATCTCACTCTCGTGATTCTTCAAGGTCTCTTCTAGGGTTTCACCTTGCTTATTAGCCGAAACATCAGCTGCTAGAAGCTGATGATCTAAATTTTGTATCTCACTTTTCGCACCATACAGCTCATTACGCAGCTGCATATTTTGCTGCCATAACCAATATCCAGCTCCGGCCGAAGCAATTAGTATAAGTATCAATAAAATATATATACCCGCTAAGCTAGGCTTTTTATGAACAATAGTAGGTGCATGGGCTGGTTTTGCAGGAGTGGGAGTGGTATGGCCTTTTTGCGCTGTTGCACCGGACGGCCTTCTATCGCTGACTTCATCTTGATCCAGAGTCAGGCTTGGGATCTCAACATCATCGTCTCTACGCATGGAAAATCTTATATAGTCACTATTAATAGAAATTATGGAAATTCGTTAGTGAACAGACCTAAAGAATATTATCTTCAGTTGTTCAGTGCTACTATATAAGCACCATTAACTGCTTGATAACAAGCATTTTTCGTTAATTAAAAGCAAGGAGAATTGAAATGGCTTTTGAATTACCCGCTCTTCCTTATGCTAAAGACGCACTAGAGCCTCATATGTCTGTTGAGACGCTTGAATACCATCATGGCAAGCATCACAACACTTATGTTGTTAAATTAAACGGCTTAGTTCCTGGTTCTGAATACGAAAATAAAACGCTTGAAGAGATCATCGTATCTGCTCCAGCGGGCCCTGTTTTCAACAATGCAGCTCAAATCTGGAACCACACTTTCTTTTGGAATAGCTTAAGCCCTAATGGCGGCGGCGAGCCAACTGGTGCTCTAGCGGATGCAATCAATGCAAAATGGGGCTCTTTCGCGGAATTCCAAGCTGCATTTGATGACAAAGCGGTCAATAACTTCGGCTCTAGCTGGACTTGGTTAGTTAAAAACGCTGACGGCTCTCTAGAAATCGTAAACACTAGTAATGCAGCAACGCCTATGACAAACGGTCAAACAGCTATCATTACAGTGGATCTTTGGGAACACGCTTACTACATTGATTACCGCAATGTTCGTCCTGACTACCTAAAAGGTTTTTGGGCGCTAGCTAACTGGGAATTCGCAGCAGCGAACTTCGCAGCATAATTCTATTTTTTATTAAAATAGAATTATAGTAAGACCAGTCAAAAAGCGCGGCGAGAGCCGCGTTTTTTTTGCTTAAAATTAAACTGCTTTCATTTCATTCAGCACAAATAGTTTTGCCTGAATAAATTCGGAATGAGGCATGAATAACAACTCACTGATTGTACGAATGCGATGATCTTCATATGAGTCAAGATCTCCGTCAGCAAGCGCAACACGCCACAGGGCTTTTAAGAGCAACATTTTTTGCTCTAGAGTCGCAGTTTCGTTAATAACCTTGGTGAATTGATAAAGGTCGTTTGCTTGATCTACACCAGAACGAGCCTCCTCATAGAGAATGTCTATATCATCCCCCAATTCACTTACTTCACGAAGGAAGCGCTTCACCTGGCCTTCTTCTTGTTCATTTATTTCATTATCAGCTAGCATAACTTCCATAAGTAGAGCCGCGACAGCTTTCTGATAAGATATTTGCTCACCCTGCTCTACAGGAAGACTGAAAAGACTTTTTAAAGCTTTTAACATTTTTTCTCCAAAATATACTCACGTAGAGCTTCAATTAGAATATTAGGAAATTGCCTATAATCTAGGTATGGACACCAAACATACGGTAGGTAAACAAAAGAAGTGTGCACTTCCCCGATTTCTTGCGCAGAACTAACTACAGGCAGCCCTTCTCTAAATGTATTTCCAACAATAAAAACAACGCCTCTATAGTCACGAAGCTGATCTAAAGAAAACGCAATGCCTACTTTAGTTAGTAGCTCTTTATCGCGAAAGACTTTCCATGAATCATAAGAGGGCGCAGCTAACTTTGCCATGATCGTAAATATTTTACGCCAGTGATTACCATTTAGATCAATTAAGATAGAAACATCAGGCTTCTTTAAAAAACCAATATCAACTGGATCCGGCAAAACAGGTCTGTTTGGCAAAAGAAATACATAATTGGCTTCGTCTACACAAGCACCTAGCCACAACTCGTTCATCTGAGACTCCTTAATGTTCATAAGAATACAGTGAGTGCTTTTTAATATCTGCTAGTCAATAGGTAAAGACTGTGCAACTGGCTGCTAACTCGGCAATCTTAATAACTTACTTTTTATCTAGATCAATAAAACCAAGAATAAAACTCTATTTTGCCAATATTATATTAGACTTTTCTTATTAACATAAATTAGAATAGTCTTATATAATCTAAAGGACTCCAATTATGGATACTATTTTTAACCCACTCGTAGGCGGCCTATTAATTGGCCTCACAACCACAATATACCTTCTCAGTGTCGGAAAAGTGATTGGTATTAGCGGGATACTATCTCAGCTACTTTTTAGCAAAGAACGATTTTTGCCATTTCTATTCATTGCAGGATTAATCATCGGTGGTAGCGCTTACGGTATTCTAACAGAGCAAACCGTTGCTTTTCCGGAAACAAGAAGCCCTCTTCTTTTGATCGTATCCGGGCTACTGGTCGGTTATGGAACACGACTCGGTGGTGGATGCACTAGTGGTCACGGCGTTTGTGGTATATCGCGACTTTCCCCTCGCTCAATAGTAGCCACTTTGGTCTTCATGGCTGCAGCTATTATTACTGTCGCCGCGCTTAATTAGGAGCATATCTATGTACGCAATTATTACTCTCGCTGCTGGTTTATTATTTGGCTTAGGTTTGGCGTATTCAGAAATGACCAATCCAGCTGTCGTTATTGGTTTTTTAGATATTTTTGGTGATTGGAATCCTTCTCTAATCATCGTAATGGCAAGCGCAATCGCTGTTGGCATGATTGGCTATGTTATTAAAGGAAAACGCTTAACACCTTTGTTAGCCAGTAAATGGCAAGTCCCAACGCTTCGTAATATCGACGCTAAACTAATTATCGGCTCTTCACTTTTTGGTATTGGCTGGGGGATTAGTGGCTATTGCCCTGGCCCTGGATTAACGGCATTAGTGAATAATCCAAGCGAAGGTTTTTACTTCGTAGCTGCTTTAATTGCTGGCAGTGGGTTACATTACTTCCAGACACGCATCACCCAAAAGTAGCGTTAGAAATCCCTAAATAAAAAGGAGACTTTTATAGTCTCTTTTTTTTAGTCTAAAATATGAAAAAATACTTGACCCGAGACGCCTTGCGTCTTAAATTTCGCCCGCGTCATTGCTGAACATAATCCGCACCGCTTCAACTGCTGCGCTAGTCGCTTAAGGCCTTACCGCCGGATAAGTAACAGCCATAAGTAGGACGGGAGAAGGTAAAGGCGTTTACTTATTTAATCGGTTTATGTTTTGCATAATTAAGGAGCCTTTAGCCCATGACTATCGACGTCAATTCTTTCTACACACCTGAGCGTTTTGCCCGCTTTAAAGCGTTTGCTGAAACCAAAGATACCCCTTTCGTTGTTATCGATACTGATATTATCGATGAAGCCTATACAGAGCTAACCAAAGGCTTTCCTGTTGCTGATATTTTTTACGCTATCAAAGCAAATCCAGCTCCAGAAATTCTAACTCTACTTCGCGACCGCGGGTCAAACTTTGATGTAGCGTCACGGTATGAGTTGGACAAGCTATTTGCAATCGGAGGCATTTCACCTGATCAAGTGAGCTACGGCAACACTATCAAGAAAGCAAAAGACGTACGTTACTTTTATGAAAAAGGTGTGCGTATGTTTGCAACAGACTCTGAAGCTGATTTGCGTAACATCGCAAAAGCAGCTCCAGGCTCTCGCGTTTATGTTCGTATCTTGACTGAAGGCACAGTAACAGCTGATTGGCCACTATCTCGTAAATTTGGCTGCCGTCCAGATATGGCGATGGACTTACTGGTACTTGCAAAAGAACTTGGTTTGATTCCTTACGGTATCTCTTTCCACGTCGGATCTCAGCAACGCGATATCGGCGCATGGGATGCTGCGATCGCTAGCGTTAAAGTGATTTTTGAACGCCTTAAAGAAGAAGATGGCATCATTTTAGAAATGATCAATATGGGCGGCGGCTTCCCTGCAAACTATATTGCTCGTACTAATGATCTTGCAACCTATGCAGAAGAAATTACGCGCTTCTTGGAAGAAGATTTTGGAACTGATTTACCTCGCATTATTCTAGAGCCCGGCCGTTCTTTGATATCTAACGCAGGCGTTCTAGTCAGCGAAGTAGTTTTGATTTCTCGTAAATCACATACAGCACTAAATCGTTGGATATTCACTGACGTCGGCAAATTCTCAGGCCTTATTGAAACGCTAGATGAATCTATCAAGTATCCGATTCATGTTGAAAAAGGTGGCGAGTTAGAAGAAGTTATTATCGCTGGTCCAACCTGTGACAGCGCCGATATTATGTATGAAAACTACAAATATGGCCTACCACTGAACCTGGCTATTGGTGATCGTATGTACTGGCTATCAACTGGTGCCTATACAACAACCTACAGCGCAGTAGAATTTAACGGCTTCCCGCCATTGGCTTCATACTACTTGTAAGTACTTTTTGTAAGCTATTCGCTTAAATAGCTAGAAAGCGAAAGCCTCAGAAATTCATTTTCTGGGGCTTTTTTTATTGGAATGATTTTCCTATTGGGCAATAATAAAAACCATTCACAAAAAAGCACAAAATGGAGTATCCATGCCGTACACCCTAAGTGAACTAGCTATATATCCAATAAAATCCATCCAAGGTATCTCTTTATCATCAAGTCAAGTTGAGAGTGCCGGACTTTATGGAGATCGACGTTACATGCTAGTAAAACCTGATGGCGAATTCATTACTGGTCGAAAGCACCCTAACCTAACATTAGTAACGGCTAAGCCTAGTAAAAACGGTGCGTGGCAGCTTTCACACCCGGAACTCATTCATGGCCTATCTCTCGATTTATCTGCTTTTTCCAGTGATTATGCAGAAGTTACAGTTTGGGACAATTCAGTCAACGCACAGCTTGCTCAAGAAAACGCTAATGCGTGGTTTAGCGAGATAGCTGGTGAAACAGTAAAATTAGTGTATTTTGGTAAAAAGTCTGAACGCTTTACCAAAAGAAGGCCTGAAGTCCCTGTAGGTTTTGCTGACGGTTACCCTTTCCTATTAACAACTGAAGCTTCTCTGGCTGAGCTTAATAGAACTTGCCCTGAAGATATTCAAATGGCGCAATTTCGCCCAAATTTGGTTATTAAAGGCAATAAGCCGTTTGAAGAAGATAGCTGGAAGCGAATTCGTATTGGTGAGGTGGAGTTTGAGAACGTTAAGCCTTGTGACCGCTGTATTTTCACAACATTGAATCCAATCACGGCGCAACGAAGTAAAAAAGGCGAGCCTCTTAAAACGTTAGCCAAATTTCGTCTGCTTGATAAGGAAAGCATTACTTTTGGTATGAATATGATCGCGCTGAACACTGGAACTGTTTACGTTGGCGATGAGGTTGAAGTTCTTGAATACAAAGAACCAGAAGTGTACATAGACAGACGTAAGGCTTAAATACTTTAAGCCACTCTAGCAATCAAAGACACATAAAAAAAGAAGGCACTTGGCCTTCTTTTTTGTAACGAGAACACAATTTCTTGGCTTAGGCTTCTATTTTAGCCAAGTATTCGTCGTAAGTACCGTGGAAGTCGACAATACCATCGCTGGTTACTTCAACAATGCGAGTCGCCAAAGACGATACAAATTCACGGTCATGACTGACAAAAATCAAAGTACCTGGATAATTATCAAGAGCTAGGTTCAATGATTCAATCGACTCCATGTCCATGTGGTTTGTTGGCTCATCCATAACGAGAACGTTAGGTTTTTGTAGCATCAACTTACCAAACAACATACGACCTTGTTCACCACCAGAAAGTACTTTAACGGATTTCTTAATGTCGTTTTGAGAGAATAAAAGACGACCTAAAGTACCGCGAATGATTTGCTCATCGTCACCTTCTTGCGCCCACTGCCCCATCCACTCGATCAAATCAACGTCTTTTTCAAATTCGTGATGATGATCCTGCGCATAGTAACCAATGTTGGCATTTTCTGACCACTTCACATTACCTTTGGTTAATTCGGTATCTCCAACCAAACATTTTAGCAAGGTTGTTTTACCGATACCGTTTGGCCCGATAACCGCAATACGCTCACCCACTTCAACCATCATATTTAAGCCGCTGAATAATTCTTCATCATATGATTTAGCAACGTTTTCAATTTGCACTGCCATACGGTGTAGTTTCTTCTCTTGCTCGAAGCGAATAAATGGATTCTGACGGCTAGAAGGTTTTACGTCTTCAAGCTGAATCTTATCAATTTGCTTAGCGCGAGATGTTGCTTGTTTAGATTTAGATGCGTTGGCAGAGAATCGGCTTACAAACGATTTTAGTTCGTTGATTTGGGCTTTTTTCTTCGCGTTGTCTGACAATAGACGCTCGCGAGCTTGAGTCGCCGCTGTCATATATTCATCATAGTTACCAGAAAACAAACGCAATTCACCGTAATCCAAATCAGCCATGTTAGTACAAACAGAATTCAAGAAATGACGGTCATGGGAAATAATGATCATGGTGCAGTTACGCTCTACCAAGACACCTTCCAACCAACGGATAGTGTTGATATCCAAGTTGTTTGTTGGCTCGTCCAGCAACAAAATCTCTGGATCAGAAAACAGGGCTTGAGCCAACAAGACTCGCAGCTTTAAACCTGGAGCCACTTCACTCATCAAACCATAATGCTGCTCGGTAGGAATACCAACACCTAGCAATAACTCTCCTGCACGAGCATCAGCAGTGTAACCGTCCATTTCAGCAAATTCTGCTTCTAGATCACCTGCACGTAAGCCGTCCGCTTCTGTCATTTCAGGATTAGCATAGATAGCATCTTTTTCAGACTTGATCGCCCAAAGCTCTGTATGCCCCATGATAACGGTATCAATAACAGAATAATCTTCGTAAGCAAATTGATCCTGTTTCAATTTACCAAGACGCTCATTTGGATCTTTTGAAACGTTGCCTGAGCTTGGCTCCAAATCGCCACCTAGAATTTTCATGAAAGTGGATTTACCACATCCATTCGCGCCGATAAGACCGTAACGCTTTCCTTCTCCAAATTTGACAGAGACGTTTTCAAAAAGAGGTTTTGCACCAAATTGCATGGTGATGTTGGCCGTCGTTAACAAAGTATTCTTCCGTTTATCATGAGGTAAATAATTGTGCTCTTAGTAGACTAAATCGTCAGAGCAAAGCTGATCCGCGCATTATCGCACAGATTGACTCGACTCTTTAAGAGCGAAAGCATTTATTACCAAAAAAAGGCGAACTTACTGTTACAGACATAGTCCAAAAACTATAAATAGAATACAAAACGATACTACTGTTTTAGCCCAAATAAGCCTAAAACTAATATAAGCCTATTGGCTATTCAGAAATGATTTTTTTGGCCGATGATATAATAAGAACTCACATAGACGGAGAGAGAAATGAAAACCGTCCTAGCAACAGAATCACAATACGATATATCGCCAGAGCATTTGAAAGAAGGCTCTATTTTTGGTGCTTTATCGGAAGCTTCTATTCAGTTTCTATTGAATGAAGGCGTTTTACACAAAGTATCCAAAGGCGATGAGATTTTTTCTTATGGCAGCAAGGGTGGCAGCTTCCATGCCGTATTACATGGCAAGTTGGACTTCTATAAGCAACATGGCGAGAAAAAGCTACGGACTAGAACAATTTGCTTCGGTGAAGCAATTGGCTTTGTATCGATGATTGCATTGCATGAACGTGTTGGTAGTCTATGTGCTTTAGAAGACAGCTTATTGCTCGAAATATCCAGTCAGCTATTCAGTGACTTTCACGACCAATACCCATTCGATTTTGGAATTTTGTTAATGAACTTATCACGCGATATGGCAAGAACCATTCGAGTATTAAGTAATGCCTTGGTTGAGAACGATGTAGTGGTAAAAAGAAACTAAGGAGATAGAAAGGTTTGTAGAATCAAATTAAAGATAGACTGGCGCTCAAGACTCCAGCCTATCTCAGGGTATTATTTTAAAGCAGCAACAACAGATATTTCGACCAATAGCTCTGGTCTTGCCAATCGTGCTTCTACACAAGCTCTAGCTGGAGCATGCCCTTCAGGAATCCACGCGTCCCAAACTGCGTTCATCGCTGTAAAATCTTTCATATCACGAAGATAAATAGTAGCAGATAAAATATAGGATTTATCTGTCCCTGATTGCTCTAACAAAACGTCCACTTTATCTAACATGGTTCGTGTTTGTTCAGTAATGTCCGTATTCGCATCAGCACCAACTTGGCCACAAAGGTATACCGTTTCATTGTGCTTAACGATACGACTCATACGTTGACCAACTTCCATGCGCTCAATGGTTGCCATAAAAACCTCTATTAAATTGAGAGTTAAAAAATCATAACTTTATTATTAGAATGTGTTCTATAAAACTCTTGATATAATCACTAGCCGACTAATATAAAACGACAAAGCATTAAAACTCCAGCCCTTTTTGAGCTTTAATGCCTCGCTTAAATGCATGTTTTACTTCTTTTATCTCACTGACCGTGTCAGCCAATTCAATCAGAGCATCTGAAGCACCGCGACCAGTTACCACAAGATGCTGATTTTCAGGGCGATTCATCAACCCTTTAAGTACATCATCTTCAAGTAAATACTCATAATGTAATAAGTAGGTTAATTCATCAAGAACCACCAAATCGATACTTGGATCAGTCAACATAGCAGCGGCTTTTTCCCATGCTTGCACTGAAGAAGCGATATCGGAGTCACGGTTTTGTGTTTCCCATGTAAATCCTGCTGGCATAATTTCCCATTGCACGTTTTTTTGCTTCTTAAAGAAATCAATTTCGCCTGTATTCCATTCGCCTTTCAAGAACTGAACCACCCCAACCTTCATTTCATGACCTAAAGCACGGGCGACCATACCCAACGCTGAGCTAGATTTTCCCTTACCATTTCCCGTAAGCAGGACAAATGTCCCTTTATCTTCTTGGGCTTTGGCAATACGTTTATCAACATGCGACTTAATCGCTTGCATACGTTTTTTGTGCTGATCTGGATCTTTAATGGTTTTTGACATGTAAATATCCTTTAAAAATAGAAAAACCTAATCTGCGCGCACTAGCGACACAGATTAGGTTTGGTCAAAAAAAGAGACTATAAAGAAAATTAGATACGATCGTCTTCAGGATCATAACCAAGATTAGGCGCTAACCAACGCTCAGCATCATCCTTACTCATCCCTTTACGCTCTGCATAACTATCCACTTGATCAGGTCCGATCTTACCAACACCAAAGTAAGTTGCATCTGGATGAGCGAAATACCAACCACTTACCGCCGCTGTAGGCAGCATGGCAAAGCTCTCAGTGATCTCCATATCAATTTTTTCTTTCACATCCAGTAAAGTCCAAAGCTTGGCTTTTTCGGTGTGATCAGGGCAAGCTGGATAGCCGGGTGCCGGACGAATACCTTGGTATTTTTCTTTGATCAACTGTTCGTTGGTTAATTCTTCAGCTTCAGCATAGCCCCAGAATTCTTTTCGTACTTTTTCGTGTAAATATTCTGCGGTTGCTTCAGCTAATCGGTCAGCCACCGCCTTGATCATAATAGAGTTGTAATCATCATGATCTGCTTCATATTTCGCCACAAGAGGATCAATACCAAAACCTGCAGCGCAGGCAAAAGCACCAATATAATCCGCCACACCACTTTCTTTTGGCGCCACAAAATCCGCTAAGCTGTGGTTATATTTCCCCGGAGCCGTTAACTCGTTTTGAATTCGAAGAAAAGACAAACGTTCGACGACTTCGATACGAGATTCATCTGCATAAATTTCAATATCATCGTGGTTCACTTGGTTAGCAGGGAATAAACCAACCACCGCGCGAGCTTGTAAACACTTAGTAGCGATTACTTCATCTAGCATCTTCAATGCATCTTCGAAGACACGCGTTGCCTCGACACCTACCACTTCATCAGTAAGAATGCGTGGATAAGCGCCAGCCAATTCCCATGTCTGGAAGAATGGCGTCCAGTCTATGTAATCTTTAACCTGATTAAGATTAATATCGTTTTCAGTTAGTACTGTGATACCAAGCTTTTTAGGCTGAATTACGTTACTCCCATCAAACGCAATTGGACCCTTATTCTGACGCGCTTTATCCAAAGAGACTCGACGACCGGCTTTAGCACGGTCTTTATAGCGAATTCGAGTTTTTTCGTAGTCGGCTTTGATTTCATCGACAAACTTCTGATAACGCTCTTTGTCTTTGCTCAACAAAGCACTCGCTACGCCAACACTACGAGACGCATTGGTAACATGGACCACTTGATTGCGTTTGTAGTTTTGTTCAATTTTTACCGCGGTATGAGCTTTTGACGTGGTTGCACCACCGATCATCACCGGTAAATCAAAGCCTTGGCGTTCCATTTCTTTTGCTACATGCACCATTTCGTCAAGCGATGGTGTGATCAAGCCAGACAAGCCAATCATGTCAGCACCAACCTCTTTTGCGGTGCGTAAGATTTTTTCAGCAGGAACCATGACACCAAGGTCGATAACTTCGAAATTGTTACACTGCAGAACAACGCCAACAATATTTTTACCGATATCGTGTACATCGCCCTTCACGGTAGCCATAACGATCTTGCCATTACTAGACGACGCAGTGTCCATGTTAAGACGTTTTTCTTCTTCGATATAAGGCATCAAGTAGGCAACGGCTTTTTTCATTACTCGTGCTGATTTAACTACTTGTGGTAAGAACATTTTACCGGAACCAAACAAGTCACCGACTATGCTCATGCCATCCATTAATGGCCCTTCAATAACCTCTAAAGGGCGAGCAAAGGCTTGACGCGCTTCTTCGGTATCTTCATCAATGAATTCTGTTATACCTTTAACTAGAGCGTAACTAAGACGCTCTGACACAGGTAGACCGCGCCATTCTTGGGTTTCTTTTTCCGCTACTTCGCCAGTACCAGCAAACTCTCCGGCCATAGCGAGCAGGTTGTCTGTTGCATCAGGTGTACGGTTAAGCACCGCATCTTCTACAGCATTGCGAAGTTTCGTTGGGATATCTTCATACAAAGCAAGTTGCCCTGCATTCACGATACCCATTGTCATACCTTGTTTGATCGCATGATATAAGAACACGGCGTGAATCGCTTCACGAACAGGGTTATTACCACGGAACGAGAAAGATACGTTAGAAACGCCACCAGACACTTTGGCATAAGGCAATTCACGAGTGATATCACCCGTAGCTTCGATAAAGTCCAAGGCGTAACGGTTGTGTTCTTCAATACCTGTCGCGATAGCAAAGATATTGGGGTCGAAAATAATGTCTTCTGGTGGGAAGCCAACTTCATCGACTAAGATGTGGTAAGAACGGCGACAAATCTCAATTTTACGCGCTCGAGTATCTGCTTGACCGGCCTCATCAAACGCCATGACGATAACAGCTGCACCGTATTTCATTAGCTTGCGAGCTTGCTCACGAAACTTCTCTTCGCCCTCTTTCATACTAATAGAGTTAACGACGCCTTTGCCCTGAACCCATTTCAATCCGGCTTCTAAGATTTCCCACTTAGAAGAGTCAAGCATAATAGGCACACGAGAAATATCAGGTTCAGATGCGATGAGTTTAAGGAATCGCTCCATCGCCGCTTGCGAGTCCAACATGCCTTCATCCATGTTGATGTCGATGATCTGCGCACCGTTTTCAACTTGTTGCCGAGCCACATCCAAAGCAGTATCAAAGTCACCTTCTTTGATAAGACGCTTAAACATCGCAGAACCAGTCACGTTGGTTCTTTCACCAACGTTTACAAACAAGCTATTACCATCGATATTAAACGGTTCAAGACCAGACAAACGACAGGCTTTTTCGATTACTGGAATAACACGAGGTGTAGCGTCTGCAAACGCTTTTGCAAAAATTTCAATGTGCGCAGGTGCCGTACCACAACAACCACCGATGATATTCAGAAAACCAGACTCTACCCACCCTTGAATCTCTTCTAACATTTCTTCTGGCGATTCGTCGTATTCACCAAAGGCATTAGGCAAACCAGCATTAGGGTGAGCAGATACGTGAGTGTCGGCAATGCGTGATAGCTCTTCCACATACTGGCGTAATTCTTTTGGACCTAACGCACAGTTCAAGCCAACAGAAATAGGTTTAGCGTGAGAAATCGAGTTCCAGAAAGCTTCCGTGGTTTGACCGGATAAAGTACGACCAGAGGCATCAGTGATAGTGCCAGAAATCATAATTGGATAACGAACACCGTTTTTCTCGTAATAGTCTAATACTGCATAAATAGCGGCTTTCGCATTCAAGGTATCGAAGATAGTTTCAATTAAGATGATATCAACGCCACCTTTGATTAAGCCATCGACGGCAGTGGTATAAGCGCCGACTAACTCATCAAAATGTACGTTACGAAACCCAGGATCGTTAACATCAGGAGAAATAGTACAAGTACGACTAGTCGGGCCAACAGCACCAGCAACAAAGCGAGGTTTATTTGGGTTTTGTTTGGTGAATTCGTCAGCAGCTTCACGAGCTAAGCGAGCCGATTCAAAATTCAGCTCGTAACTGAGATCTTCCATGTGATAATCCAGCATGGAAATATAATTTGCGTTGAAAGTGTTGGTTTCAATGATGTCCGCGCCAGCAGCAAGATAACTGGAATAAATGTCTTTGATTATCTTTGGTTGCGTCAAAGAAAGCAGGTCATTGTTGCCTTTTAAGTCACTATTCCATTCAGCAAAACGTTCACCGCGATAATCTTGTTCTTCTAGTTTATATCCCTGAATCATGGTGCCCATAGCGCCATCTAGAATCAATACGTTTTCAGCTAGTCGTTTCTCAATAATAGAATACGAATCGGACTTTACCACTCTCACCACCTCAAAAAAGAATATGCAAACGTACTATACCGAAAAGTGCTGCTTTGCGCGTTGAAAAAAAGTAATGAGGAGTTGAATGATCCGAGGGTAAGAAAAAAGCGAAGCCAACAAATCAAGGTTAGCTTCGCCATTTTTTAAATGTCGCAGAGGTTTTAAGAATTCAGTGCTTGATTATTTTTTGATTTGTTAATGCGGCCAATAAGAAAACCACCTAATAAGCCAAGCAAAATTGCGATACCCCAATAACCGTATTTTTCAAACAAGTTAGTATTGATCAAAGATAAGGTTTCATTACCTCGATATACTTGTCGCTGAATCGTTTGATCTTGGAAGGCGATTTGCTGACTAACAAATAGATTAAGTTGTGCTTCCGGCTTTTCATTTAATCCAGCTACGCGCCAACGCCATTGCAAACGACCATTTTGAACGACTGCGCTAGCGATGCGATCACTGATCATTTGAATATCACTGTCAGTGACTAATTCTGCTTGATAGACCTGGCCGGAAAGCGAAGGACGAACGTCTGCAGAAACCAAAATTTCAAAATTATTATGCAGAGCAATTTCATTAGGTAATTGCCACTGTACGTTCTGCAATGCGGAGCTCATTTGCGATTGCAAAGCTTCTATTGCTGCGGTTACTGAGATACCACTATTTTCGTTTATTTCCAACGCTTGTTGAGTACTGGCTAGGCGAGCAGACAATGCACTAAGTTCCGCTTGACTGGCAGCAAGTTCTTCTCCAGCAGCGTTAAGCTGAGCGGTTAGCACTGTGTTATTTTGTTGAGCTTGAGCTAGTTTATTATCAAGATCTTTCCAGCGAGCCTCATAATCAGCACCTTCATCAAGTGCTGATTCCAACTTCAAGACATCACTTTTATATTCTTCAATAAGCGATTTTTGCCTTACCAGTTGGTTTTTTAAGTCAGCCAGCTCAATCCGCATCTGCGAATTTTCACGCTCGTAATCTGAATTATTATTCGCAACAGGCTGAATAATTGGAGTGCTCAATTGCGGCACTTTTTCGGAGCGAGCAGAGTCATCACCACCTAACGAATGAATTTTGTCCCATAAAACTTGATGCTGAGCTCTTGCGTCAGATAAAGCACCACCTAACATCAAATTTTCTTTTTTAAGGGCTGTAAGTCGTTTTTGATTGGCTTGATTGTCAGCTTCTAAATTAGCATATTTACCTTGTAATTCAGCATTGTCGCCTAACAAAGCAAAATAGCTTTGTTTAAAGTCATCTTGTGATGTAGGCAAATTTTCTAAGCTAGAAACCTGCTGTTTTAATGAAGAGTTTTCATTTTCCAACTGACCGATACGACGCATGAGTAAATCATTATCTAATTTTAATGCGGCATAGCGTGATTCAAGCGATTCTCGTAATTTCTTTTGCTCTTCTAATACCGCTAAAGAATTGGCGCTTGACGGTGACTTCTGCAGCTTAGCTATGATGATGTCTTTTTCATCAAGAGATTTATTTAAGGAAGCAAGCTGCCTTTTGTTATTCGCAAGTTGTTTTTGTAGGGAATCAATAAGAGAGTTTTTTGCCCCTACCTCTTTTTCTAATTCCATTTCTTTTGCGCTAACAACTGGGGCTTGAGGTGTGGTTTGAGATACTGATTCGGTAGAACTTGCAGTCGGCTCAATAACAGAGTCAGTTTGCTGGCGTGAGGATGTCGTACAGGCAGACATCATTAGGCCCAAGGTAATAGGAATCAAAATCGTCGTACGTGCTTTCATTTTTCGCTCCTTAATAAACTCAAGGTCGACAATAGGTTACCACTCTTATGCCAGAATTAAGTATAGAATGCAAAGAAGTAGTAAAGACAATTCTCCAAACAATATCAAACAAACCATAAAAAAGCCCTTGGGGTGAAATCCACAAGGGCTTTAATTAACTTAATGTATTAGTCAGTGTTGTTAGGCGAGACTTTTAGAAATAACCTCATAAACATCTTTAGACAAATCTTCCGCTAAAATACGTTCAAGTTCAGCTTTCATCATGACACTTAGCTCTGGCTGCATTTTTTTCCAGCGAGTTAATGGTGTACAAAGTCTAGAAGCAATTTGCGGATTACGCTTATTTAACACAATGATTTGATCAGCCAAGAAATGGTAACCGCTGCCATCCTCTTTATGAAAGCCAGCAACACTTTGGCCAAATCCACCCAAGACAGAGCGTACTTTATTTGGGTTTTTCAAATCAAAAGCAGGATGTGCCATCAAATCTTTGACGGTAGCCAACGCTGTTTGTTGCTCTTGGCTTGCACTTAACATTAGCCATTTATTCACAACCAATGGCTCAGACTTCCACTGCTCATAGAAAGCAGCCAGTAGCTCCGCTGCCTTATTATGTTGAGAATTCACAGCAATAGAAAGCGCAGCAAATTGATCTGTCATGTTGTTTGCAGTCTTGAATTGCGTCACAACCTCTTGCTGAGCAAGCTCACTATCAGCTTCAAGCCAATAAGATAACGCTATATTTTTCAGGGAACGATGAGCTATATCTTGCGCAGTCGCTTTGTATTCACCTTGGATTTTATGTTTGCGATAAACACGTTCAAAGTCAGGCGACAATGCATTCGCCAACTGAATTTTTAAATATTGGCGAGCTTGTTTGATAGCGGCTGGATAAATTGGATTTGCTAGCTCAGATAAATACGCTTGGCTTGGCAAAGCCAGAATCAATGCAACCATGGCTGGGTCTAGCGTTTCATCATTTAATAAGGCCTTAAAGCCATGAACTAATTGAGAATCGATAGATAGTGCTTTTCCTTCAATTGCCTGATTGATTAACGTGGTAATTTCGTTAACCGCCAATTGTTGCGATGCACTCCAGCGGTTAAAACCATCAGAATCTGCAGACAACAATAGCAATAAATCCTTAGAAGAATAGTCATAACGTAATTTCACTGGCGCTGAAAAACCGCGTAGTAAAGATGGCACAGGCTTCGCGGTTAAACCGCTAAACTCGAACTCTTGCTCGCTAGATTTCAAATGCAGCACATGATCTTCTGCAACAACACCATTTACTTCAGCAGACAAAGCTACGCCCTGCTCATCAAGCAAACCAACACGGACCGGAATATGCAGTGGTAATTTTGTTGGTTGACCTGGAGTGACTGGCGTATCTTGTTTCATCGTTAAACGATACGTTCCTGTTGCCTCGTCAAAGCTATCTGTCACTGTAACAATCGGCGTACCTGCTTGAGAGTACCAGCGTTTGAATTGAGAAAGGTCAAAGCCAGATGCATCTTGCATTGCAGCAACAAAATCGTCACAGGTCACAGCTTGTCCATCGTGACGATCAAAATACAAATCTGAACCAGCACGGAACTTTTCAGCACCTAACAATGTATGAATCATGCGGACAATTTCCGCGCCTTTTTCATAGACAGTCAGAGTGTAAAAGTTAGAAATTTCGATGAAGGATGCTGGACGTACAGGATGAGCCATTGGACCCGCATCTTCAGCAAATTGCGCTGTTTTAAGGAAAGAAACGTCTTCTACACGTTTCACTGTTTCGGAATGCATGTCTGCAGAGAAGGTTTGATCACGGAATACAGTAAAACCTTCTTTTAAGCTCAACTGAAACCAATCACGGCAAGTAACACGGTTACCGGACCAGTTATGGAAATATTCGTGAGCAACAATCGCTTCTACGCGTAAGTAGGTATCGTCGGTTGTGGTTTCTGGGCTGGCTAACAAACAAGACGAATTAAAAATATTCAGCCCTTTGTTTTCCATCGCACCCATATTGAAATCATCCACGGCAACGATCATAAAAATATCCAGATCGTATTCGCGCCCGTAGGTTTCTTCATCCCAACTCATAGAGCGTTTTAGCGCTTCCATTGCGTAATCGACTTTGTCGATGTTATGAGACTCAGTAAAAATTTGCAGTTTAATATCGCGTTTACTCTGTGTCGTAAACACATCATTTTTTACCGCAAGATCCCCTGCAACCAAAGCAAAAAGATAAGCAGGCTTAGGGAATGGGTCGTGCCATACAACAACCGTTTTGCCTTCATCAGTTTTACCACGCTCCACTTCATTACCGTTAGATAACATCACTGGATAACGGGCTTCGTCAGCAATGATAGTGGTAGTAAACACTGACATTACATCAGGACGATCGAGGTAATAGGTAATGTGGCGGAAACCTTCGGCTTCACACTGTGTACAGAACATAGAAGACGAACGATATAGACCTTCTAGGCGTGTGTTGTTTTGCGGCTCAATCAAGGTTTCACAGGTCAGAACAAATTCATCCGCGGTCGCTGTAATAATCAGTTTGTCTTCACTGATTCGGTACTCCTCTGGAGGTAGCGCATAGTCATCCATGGCAACACCTATCAGTTTAACGTCTTCACCACCATCTAGAATCAAAGGTGCTGTCGATTTACCAAAGGCTGGATTACGGCGCATATGCAGACGAGAAGTAACGATCGTTGTCGCTTCATCTAGATCAAATGTGAGTTCTGTTTTATCAATTAGAAAAGGAGGGACTTTATAGTCTTTCAAATAAATCGCTGAAGGTTGACTCTCTTTCATGTGCTCTCTCCTAAAAGTTCAGTGTCGCTTGATAACCAGTGTATTTACGAATGTTTATAACGCCAGTGTCTAGCATCCAATATTGGCCTTTAATCCCCATCAAAGTACCTTCGATGAGAGGCGTTTTTTCTGCGTTAAGGCTGGTAATTTTGGTTGGGTATTCTAAAACTGGGTAGGTAAATTCATGAGTTTCATTTTCATCGGATAAATCGGTAATGGACTGCAACCCAAATTCATGTTGCAAGGAATCCAGTCCTTCATAAAGTCGATCAATTAAACGTTCTTGCTCTTGCTCAAGATCCATCTCAATGGATGATCCTTTGAGCATATTGCGCCAATTAGTTTTATCCGCCACTTGGGTTTTAAATAAGGTTTCGACTAAACCAGACATTCTGCGGTTTTGTACTCTAAACAAAGCCCTAGCTTGTGTTGCCCCTTGATCAATCCATCGCGTAGGCAATTGATCACCTCGAGTGATGCCTACTTTTAAAGCTGATGAATTAGCCAAATAAACATAATGGCTTTGCATGCAATACTGCTCAGCCCATTCAGGCTCTCGGCAGGTTCCTAAGTGAAAGTGACACTTTTCTGGACTCATGATGCAAGTGTCGCAAGCGGCCAATTTCCGAAAGCAATTAAAGCAAAAACCTTGGCTAAACGATTTCTTTGTTACCTTGCCGCAATTAACACAATGAATCGTTCCATCAAGATGCAAAGATACTTTTTTGCCCAGCAGGTCATTAACCAACACACGATCATTCCCCAAATTCTGATGGTAATAAACTTGGCCATCATGAACCTCAGTCGACATTTTTTTAAGATTGCCCTGCAACATCAAACTTGTCCCTCAGGACCATCGCCAACCCATTTAATGGTGTCTTGTTCTTTAGCAGGGTCTTTTTTACCGACGTTTTTATGACCTGTGGTGTCGATGTAACCAACACGATCTTTTTCTTCTTTATTGCTGTAGTCATAAGTTATAACAGCTTGAAGACATAATTCTGTTTGATCAGGCGTCAATCTCACACCATTGGGCCATTTACCAAGTTCCACTGCTTGTTTCAGTCTGACGTACACTTCAGGCGACATATTGTCGATCATTTCTTTAAAATTCATTTTTCGTATCTCCCCGCGTTCAAGCAGGCTGTTGTTAAAATCTGATAAGTAAAATATAAAGTGAAATCTATAAGTTGAAATACAGGCATAGGCCTAGTCTAACTAACTTTGACGGTGTTTTGTCGCGAGCCAATAAATAACACCAAGCACTAATCCTGACAGCAAACCAATGGTATGAGCCGTATTGGCAATACTGCCAAGACCTAACATTTCAGGAAAAGGCGTATAACCTATACCCAGCCAAACCACAAAGAACACCATCAATTGTTTGCTGATAATGATTGGCCAGCGCTTACTTAAAACAGGCAAAAGCCATGCAAAACCAATTAAACCGTACACCACACCAGATAAACCACCAAACAAAGGGTAACCACTTATCTGATACTGTAAAACGTTACTTAGTACAGCAATGATGACAACACCAACACTCCAAACGACCGATCCTAGAATACGCTCTAATTTACCGCCAATATCCCAGATCCATAAGGTGTTAAAGACAATATGGAGCACACTAAAATGCAATAATGCTGGAGTAAAAAAACGCCAATACTCACCTTTAGAGAAGACTTCAGCCAAATCATAAAAGTAAATATGCCCATTTTTAATATCGAATGGACTGATAGAAAAGTAGCCAACTGTCTTGATGTCTGCGCCAAGTTGAGTAATCACCGCCACCAGCAAAGTTAACAATAATAAGATTGTCGTTACTGGCGACAATTTGAGCTGAGAAATAACCCCACCCTTAGAGGTTGTTCTAACTACAGAAGCTGGTTTGGCTTGCTGCAACAACGCTGGATCGTCTTTCCAAATCGTCATAAGTTGTTCAACTGCGGGTAATTGGCTTGGATCCAACAACCACAATTCATTATGACCATCTTTGAAAATAATTTGGTGTGCAACTTTATGGTGCCACAAGGCTTCGGTTAACCCTTTAGGGTCTTCTGTTTCTTTGAACTGATAGACAAAATACATGGAGCCCCTAAAGAGGATATATTTATAAAATGATTAAAAATTTAACTACAACCCAACGGTTTAAGGGCGGTAACTTGATTGCCAACCTAGCTTGTCACGACACACGTTATAAAAGTCATGATTTTTAGGGTGTATTAGTCGAATTCCACCGGCTTTTTTAGTGATGTGGATCTCATCTCCTGGTGCTGCTGTAATATTAAGCTGGCCATCGCAACTGACGCTTGGGTAAGTAAGGTTAGATTCACATACTACAATGCGGATTCTTGCATTTGCATCAATCACGATAGGTCGATTACTTAACGTGTGTGGATGCATCGGCACCAAGACTAAGGCATCTAATTTAGGCAGCATAATCGGGCCACCAGCAGACAGCGCGTAAGCCGTTGAGCCTGTTGGCGTGGCAACAATTAAACCGTCTGATTTTTGATTCATCACAAACTGATCGTCTATAAATAGATCAAAACGAATCATTCGAGCAGACTTACCAGGGTGAAGAACCAAATCATTGAGCGCAATACCTTCGCCACTAGGACGATTCTGACGCTTGATTTTCGCTTCAATCATAAAGCGCTTTTCTTCATGGTATTCACCACGAAAAATAGGATCTAATTCTTCTTGAAGATTGTGTGGAGAGATATCTGTTAGAAAACCCAACGTACCTCGGTTGATACCTAGCACAGGAATGTCGTAATTACATATTGCTCTAGCAGCGCCAAGGAAACTACCGTCACCTCCCACTACCATGACCATATCACAATGATCACCTAACTCTTTTAATGCCGAAGATGCGACTTTCACGCCCGGCATCATGGTCGCCAATTGGTCTTCAAGCACCGGCGCAATGTCTTTTTCTTGAAGATACTCCATCAGTTTCTTAACCGTATCAAGAATCTGAGGTTTATCTAATCGAGCAATAATACCAACACGTCTAAAAAGACTCATGTGTCATTCTCTTCCCGTCTATCGATGTAAACAAATCAACCCACTAAAGTATTTATAACGGTTTTTATTTTTCGCATGGGTTTTACATAAGTTGGGCAACTTTAACATGAAGACGCCAACTATCGCCATCTCGTTAAGAACACGCGTAGGGATTAGTATCTTTTGAATATCCTCGCCAGCCTTGCAAACCACCTGTATGGATAAATAATGTACGGCGATACGGCCAAGCCCCCTCTTTCATCGCATTAAAAATAGCAAACATGCTTTTACTGGTATAAATCGGATCAAGTGGATAGCTAGGATTTAGTTGTGAAAACTCTCTCATAAAGGCGATTAAGGCAGGGCTTTGTTTGGCATAACCACCTTCATGGCAATCGGAATGAAAGAACAATTTTGTATCTAAGCTCTCTTTTGACATTGACTCAGCAGCTAGCTTGCTCGCTAAGTCTAAAATTAAGCATCTTTGAGCAGGCTCACCTTTTAATGCGCTGAGTATATGTAAATCAGGCGTATTGATATTAGACAAAAACCCTGCTGCGGTTGTCCCCGTTCCAGACGAGACAACCCAAGCATCGTATTTGTCATTAATAGCACTAATGTTGTTCGCCCAATCATGACAACCCATAGCACCAAGCCCCCCACCACCACCTTCTGGAACCCAGTAGACATTATCGTGGTGTTTGTTTATTTCACTAACTATTTGTGAGTCCATGCCAAGTCGATAATCGGATCTTAAAGAAGGCCATAACTCAACACCATCTTCGACCATGTCGCTTAAAGTAGGAGTCAATTGGGGCTGCAATTCTCCCCGAACAACAGCAACCGCTTTAAAGGGCAAAGTTCTAAGTGTCATGCCAAAAGCATGAAGATGATTCGAAAAAGGCCCACCAAAGGTCGCGATGACAGAGGCGTTTTGTTTTTCGGCTGCTTTAAGGTGATGTTGCAGTTTATGCCATTTATTGCCCGGAGCATTAGGGTGTTCAAGATCGCCACGGTAAATATCTAATTCATATTGAATCTTAGGCGATTGCTGGCAAGCTGGTGACAAAGTGATTGGCTGAATGAAAGACACAAATAAACCCAGTTACGGTAAATGGAAATCCTTTGCATAGTAACATGAGTTTTTAGAGGGGTATCACACACTTTTTTTCAACTCAGAAAAATCACTCTCATAGACGTTTCTTTGTTAAAATCTGCGCACTCATCATTTGTGGAGATGAACCATGATTCCAAAGCTTTCTGAAGTCTCGCCGATCCAGGCTAAATACCTTTCTTTCATCGAACGCCTGAAAGCTTCAGGATTCTCAGGAGACACCAATCCTGATTACGCCAATCGCGTTGTTCTGTCGACCGATAACTCAATTTATCAAGTATTGCCTCAAGGAGTTATCTTCCCTAAGAATACCCAAGATATTCAGTTGTTGGTGCAGTTATCCAACCAAGAAGAATTTTACGATATCGTGTTAAGCCCTAGAGGCGGTGGAACAGGTACCAACGGTCAGTCGCTGACGGATGGATTAGTGATTGATCTATCCAAGCATATGAACCGTATTTTGGAAATTAACCCAGAAGAAGGTTGGGCTCGTGTTGAAGCTGGTGTGGTAAAAGATCAGCTAAATAAAGCCATAAAGCCCCATGGTTTGTTTTTCGCACCAGAATTATCAACCAGCAATCGTGCCACCATTGGCGGCATGATCAATACCGATGCCAGCGGACAAGGCTCGGTAATGTATGGAAAAACGCGAGACCACATTCTTTCACTCAAAACCGTATTGTTAGATGGGCATCTATTAGAATCTTCTCCTATAGATGACGAGACACTTACTAACATTCAAAGCGGTAGCGATTACTCTGCCCATGCTCACCGTGTTGTAGATAACATTCAGAAAAGCAAAGCCCAACAAATCAAAGAAACCTTTCCTGAACTTAACCGCTGCTTAACCGGCTATGATTTGGCTCACATTCGCACAGAGGATGGCCAATTCAATATGAACTCGGTGCTTTGCGGCTCAGAAGGCACATTAGGTTTTATTGTCGAAGCCAAAGTAAACCTTCTAGCTATTCCGACTTATGCAGCCTTAGTGAATATTCGTTATGACAGCTTTGAAGGTTCGCTTCGTCATGCTCGTGAACTACTGGCTGCTAAACCAACCTCTATCGAAACCGTCGACTCCAAAGTTCTCGGTCTTGCTAAAGGCGACATCATTTGGAACTCCGTATCTGAGTTTTTCCCAGAAAACACCGGGGAAAATATCCAAGGCATTAATCTAGTAGAATACACAGGGAATGATGAACAAGAAGTTGCCGATAAAATTAAGGTCCTAACCGACAAGCTAGATGCCTTAGCCAAACAAGGCGGTAGTAGCGCTCTTGGTTATACCATTGCCATGGGACACGACAGTGTTAACAAGCTTTGGACAATGCGTAAAAAATCCGTTGGTCTGCTCGGTAACGCTAAGGGAGAAAAACGCCCTATTCCCTTCGTCGAAGATACTGCTGTTCCGCCAGAAAATCTTGCAGACTTCATTATGGAATTTCGCGCCGTTCTAGACAGCTACAACGTGCAATATGGCATGTTCGGACACGTAGATGCGGGCGTATTACATGTTCGCCCAGCCCTTGATCTTAAGGATGAGTCTCAAGAGCCGATGATTAGAGAAATCACCGACAAGGTGGTTGCCCTCACTCAGAAATACAACGGCTTACTGTGGGGCGAGCATGGTAAAGGTGTTCGCTCTGAATACGCCCCAGCTTTTTTTGGCGAACTTTACCCAAGTGTTCAACAAGTGAAAGGCGCTTTCGATCCAAGAAATCAATTAAATCCTGGAAAAATTGCTACACCATTTGAACTCGGTGCTGATTTATTAAAAATCGATGCGGTACCTTTGCGTGGTCAATTTGATCGTCAGATTCCGCTTCAAAACCGCGATCAGTTTCAGGAAGGCATGTATTGCAACGGCAACGGCGCCTGCTATAACTTTGATCCAAATGATGCTATGTGCCCTTCCTGGAAAGGCACCCGAGATCGCCGTCATTCGCCAAAAGGTCGTGCCTCATTAATACGTGAATGGCTACGTGGAATGAGCCAGCAAGGCGTTGATACGGTTAAAGCAAGCAAAGACGCCAAAGATAGCAACTTTCTTTTCAGCTTCTTGCCAAGGCTTAAAAACACGTTAGCGAAACGTCGCGGAGACTATGATTTCTCCAACGAAGTTCATGAATCTATGATGGGCTGCTTGGCGTGTAAATCTTGTGTCGGCCAATGCCCAATTAAAGTCGATGTCCCAGAATTCAGGGCAAAATTCTTGGAGCTTTACTACAGCCGTTACCTGCGACCCGCCAAAGATTATCTTATCGGCTCGCTAGAATTCATGATGCCAACCATGGCGATATTTCCGCAGCCATACAATTGGTTGGTGAGCCGTAGTTGGGTGAATCACTTCAGTAGCAAATACATAGGTTTGGCCGACAATCCCAAACTGAGCAAGCTCAATCTGAAAAAAGAAATGTCGCGTCGTGGCATTCGCTTAGCTACACCATTGGCCATTGAAGCCTTAAGTCCAAAAGACAGAACGCGCGCCGTTATTGTGGTGCAAGATGCTTTCACCAGTTACTTTGAAACCGAATTGGTACTAGACACTATGGAAACTCTAAGTCGTCTAGGCTTCCAAGCTTATCTCGCACCTTACATGCCTAATGGCAAACCCTTACATGTACATGGTTTCATGAAAGCTTTTAACCGAACTGCTCGAAAGAACTTAGACATGCTGCAAAGCTTGGCATTTTATGGCTTACCATTTATCGGTATTGACCCTTCGATGACGCTTACTTATCGATCGGAATACACCAAAGCCTTTAGCGATAGTCGTCAAATACCGAACATCCAGTTGATGCAAGAATGGTTGATGAAAAAAAGTGCACATCTCATTAAGCAGCCTTTGATGTGTGATAACTCAACTTACCACCTAATGACGCATTGCACAGAAAAAACCAATGCTGCAGCATCAATTCAAGATTGGCAAAAAGTGTACAGCATTTTAGGTCTGGAACTAAAAGTCGAAAACGTCGGTTGTTGTGGCATGGCGGGGACCTATGGTCATGAAACCGCCAATAAAGAAACCTCGAAAACCATTTATGACTTGTCTTGGAAAGAAAAAGTAACCGACCCTGGCTTACTCGGAAAGCTAGTGGCAACAGGCTACTCTTGCCGTAGCCAAGCCAAGCGTTTTGATGATGTTGCCATTCCTCATCCAGTGCAGGCAATCTTGAAGCATCTCCGAGAAGCACGAGTCGAGTAGTTTTAAACGCTTAAAGCTTATCAATAAGGCTCGGTTATTCGAGCCTTATCTATTTTTATTGAAGGAACACTATGTTATTGCATGACAGCGCAGATGAACTTGGCCCAATTCGCATTTTTGATGATGGTCAATACCGCATCCTATCTTTTGCTGAAGGTGATGAGCAAAGTCGTATCCGCCTTTCTACTCCACATATTTTACAGCACGAATACACTCAAGCCATGATGCTACCTTTACTATTCTGTGAGCCAAAACGAGTCTGTATATTAGGTCTTGGAGGCGGAACCTTACTTAACGCGCTTCACTATACTGTTCCTGCAATTCATATTACTGCAGTCGAACTTCGTCAAGAAGTGATGGATGCTGCTGAGATGTATTTCAAATTACCTAGAGGCAAGCGCATCAGTTTAGAAGTCGCCAACGCTATTGATTACATGGCTGAAGGCTTACCTAAAAAAGTCGATGTATTAATGACCGATCTTTATAACACCGAAGGAATGGATCGCTCTGTTCTTCAAGCAAGTTTTATTGAGAATTGTGCGAAAAATATCAAAGAAGATGGTTGGTTAGCTTTAAATTGTTGGATCGATCAGAAGAGCAACCATGAACTCACCGCCATAATCAAACAGCACTTCAACGACGTACGAGCATTAGATACCGGCAGTGGTAATTGGGTCATTATCGCTGGTAAAAGAATAAACCACCGTAACGCTAAAGAACTCAAAGCGGCAGCGCAAAAGCTAAGTGATAAAATGGGCTTCCAGTTGACTAAATGGCTATCTAGGTTGTCGGAAATTTAATCCCTCTTACCTTATTCTCTGAACACAAAAAATGCCGCTTACCTTTTTATAAGAATAAGCGGCATTTTTCATTACAGGTTTATTTTAAGTTGGATATCTACTAACTACCTAGCACACTATCCACTAAGGCTTTCGCCTCACTTTCTAGTTCAGCAAGGTGATCTTCTGATATAAAGCTTTCTAAGTAGATTTTATAAACATTTTCCGTGCCAGATGGTCTAGCCGCAAACCAACCATTTTCAGTAGAAACTTTCAAACCACCAATAGCGGCATCATTGCCCGGTGCATGCGTTAATACAGACACAATCGTTTCACCAGCCAATTGCGTTTGCTTAACATCTTTTGCGTCTAACGCTCCCAATAAAGCTTTTTGAGCTGTCGTTGCCGCTACATCGATACGCTTGTAAAAAGGCTTACCATATTTAGCAACTTGCGCTTCATAAAGTGTCTGCGGATCGTTACCTGTTACAGCTAAGATCTCGGCAGCAAGCAAAGCCATTATGAATCCATCTTTATCAGTGGTCCAAACACTCGCGTCTTTACGTAGGAAAGATGCTCCCGCGCTTTCTTCTCCACCAAACGCCATAGTGCCTTCGTATAAACCTTCTACATACCACTTAAAACCAACTGGCACTTCACACAACTTACGACCAAGTCCAGCTACCACCCGATCAATCATGCCGCTGGAAACGAGCGTTTTGCCAAACTGAATATCTTGAGACCATTGCTTTCTGTGTTGTGATAAGTACTCAATTGCAACCGCTAGATACGCATTTGGATTCATTAACCCAAAGCCAGCACATACAATGCCGTGACGGTCATAATCAGGATCATTACCCACTGCAATATCAAAGTCATCTTTCAACTTTAACAATCCTTTCATGGAATACGGTGAAGAACAATCCATGCGGATACGACCATCTTTATCAAGCGGCACAAAACGGAAGGTTGGATCAACTTCTTTATTAACAACGGTAATGTCTAAACCATATTTTTTTGCAATGGGTTCCCAATAATGAATGCCTGAGCCGCCCATAGGATCAACACCAATGCGAATCTTCGCATCAGCGATGGCTTTCATATCAATGACATTTTCAAGATCATTCACGTAATGATTAATATAGTCAAAAGGCTCTATTAATCCGCTGCATTCTACTTCTTCTAACGAAAAACGCTTTACGCCTTGTAGATTTTTTTCCAGCAAAGCGTTCGCTCTTTTTGCTACCCAGTCGGTAATATCTTTGTCTGCTGGGCCACCTTTACTGGAATTATATTTAATACCGCCGTCTTCCGGCGGATTATGAGAAGGCGTAATAACAATGCCATCACTAGTGTCTGTTTCTATCTTGTTGTGTGTTAATACTGCGTGAGAAATAACCGGCGTTGGCGTGTAACCGCCATTCAGCTGAGTGCGAACCCTCACACCATTAGCCGTGAGCACGCTCACTGTTGTTTGAAAAGCAGCTTCAGACAAAGCATGTGTGTCTTTACCTAAGTATAACGGACCAAATATATTCTGAGATTGGCGGTATTCGGCAATAGCCTGAGCAATGGCTAAGATATGATTTTCATTAAAACTGGTTAATAAGGCACTACCACGATGACCTGATGTACCAAAGCTGACTCGTTCATCCGGGTGAGTAGTAACTCGAGGCTTTTTTAGATAATAAGCCGACATAAGTTCAGGGAGATTTACAAGTAAATCGTGAGAAGCAAGCTGCCCTGCTTGAGGATGAATTGCCATATTTTAAATGCCCTATTAAGTCATTGAAACCGATGCAATTAGTCTCTCTTATAATCGCATCTGTTTCAATGACTTAACTTAGGTATTACTGAACTTAGACAATTTATTCAAGTATCGAAAAGAATGAGTAATTAACGCTTACGTAGTATTAAGCTCCCTATCGAATAACCTGCGCCAAACGAACAAATCACACCAATATCGCCTGCAGCCAAGTCTTTATGGTGCTTAGCAAAAGCAATAATAGAGCCAGCAGAAGCAGTATTTGCATATTCATCAAGAACCACTGGCGCCTCTTCAAGCGTCGCGTCGCGGCCTAGTAATCGTTTACTGATTAACAAATTCATATTGATATTAGCTTGATGTAACCACCAACGTTTTAGTTGTGACACTTGAATACCCTGGCTCTTCAAATGATTTTCAATATGATCTGCTGCCATCGGGCAAACTTCCTTGAAAACTTTTCTACCATTCTGATGAAACAACATATCTGCCGAATAAGGGTCTTCATCAGTGACGCGTGTCGTATAGCCAAAGTTAGAGCGTATATTATTCGAGTAGGAAGTAATACATTTGCTACTTAGCACATCAAAAGAATGCGCTGACTGACAAGTTTCGCTGCTCTCAACTACCACTGCGGTTGCCACATCACCAAAGATAAAGTGCGAATCCCTATCCATGTAGTTAACTTGAGGAGATGTCAGTTCAGGGTTTATCACCAGCACGCCCTTTGAGGAGCCTGCTTTTATTGCATCAACAGCACGCTGCAAACCAAAAGTAGCGGCCGAGCACGCAACCAGCATATCAAAACCAAACCCCTCAATACCTAAAGCTGATTGCACCTCAATTGCGATAGCAGGATAAGAACGCTGCGTATAAGCACATGAAACAATCACCATATCTATATCGCTGGCTTTTTTATTTGCCGCATCAAGGGCTTTTTTTGCAGCAGCGATAGCCATTTCTGCTTGATGGGAGATTTGTTCATCGTTGCGAATTTCAAGTATTGGGCGCATTCGATTGATATCTAATGCACCGTCTTTTGAATAAATATAGCGACTTTTTATACCGGATGCCTTTTCAATAAATGCAGCACTAGAAAGAGGCTTAGCTTCTATTTGACCTTTCTCAATAGCATCAGCGTTTTTGGCATTAAATTGCTCAACCCACGCATTATAGCTATCTACCAGCTCCTCATTGCTAATGCTGTATGCGGGAGTCCAAAGACCAACTCCACTAATGACGACAGAAGAAATCATGGTTTTATCCTTTTTCTTATTATTCAAAAAGTATCGATTTATCTTTTGTATCTATTGCTTTAAAGAGTATAGCTAGGATTGTGAAGTAGATTGCTTAGACAGTCTACAATTAGTAATAACAAGAGCCTAATATCATTCAAAATACTTATATCAAGGTGTGGCATTATTCGCCAGCTCGCACCATACTGCATAAAAGCGAGTGATTGTTTTAATAGAAGAAAATAGTATTTTATGAGATACATGAAATGCTTGAACAGATTCAGACTAAGCGAGCCTTTATGACAAATAACAATGCATTAATATTATCTGGCGGTGGCGCTCGTGCCGCCTATCAAGTGGGTGTTTTATCTGCTATGGGAAAGATGCGCCCTAAACATACACCTCTTCCCTTTCCCATATTATGTGGCACCTCTGCTGGTGCGTTAAATGCCACCATGCTAGCGTCTCATGCTGATAATTTTTCTAAAGCCGTATCCTCACTGGCTTTTGTTTGGCGTCACTTAACCCCAGATCAAATTTACACAGTTGGACGCTGGCCAGTGGCTAGTTCACTAACAAAAACCCTATTATCGCTTTTCCACCTCCATAATCACGATAGCTCTATCGCGCTTATGGATAACACGCCGTTAAAGGAACTACTCTCAAATCATTTGGACTTTTCGAGAATAAATAATGCAATTGATAAACATCAACTGAAAGCTTTGGCTATCACTGCAATGAGTTACAGTACAGGGGAATCGACTACTTTTTTTCAAGGTACTCCTGAGTTACAGGCCTGGCAAGGAAACCGACGAAAAGGTGTGGCAGCAAACCTAGGGGTCGATCACCTATTAGCATCTAGCGCTATTCCAACAATATTTCCTGCCCATAAAATTCATAATCACTATTATGGCGATGGCGCTATACGCCAAAAATCTGCAATTTATCCTGCTCTTAAATTAGGCGCAGATAAGCTATTTATCATTGGCGTGAGTGGCAACCGAAGTGCAAAGAAGTGGGCAACACAGGAAAAAGACGTCGACACTAGTGCACCGAGTATGGCTCAAATTCTCGGACAACTATTAAATAGCGCATTCATCGACAATCTTGAAGACGATATCTATCAATTAGAAATCATGAATAGTCTTATTCGCGATCTTCCAAAGGACAAACAAGCCAATCACCAAAACCTCCCTACGGAGACATTAATTATTTCTCCATCAGAAGAGCTAAATGAGATAGCTCATCATTACATAGCAACTTTACCTAAGAACATTAGAATTCTTTTAAAAGCCGCCGGAGGTTCAACAAGAGAAAAAATCAGTTCTGCAGCGAGTTACTTACTCTTCACACCACAGTATTGTCGAGCATTAATGGATTTAGGATATCAAGATGCCATGTGGGAAAAGGATCGAATCATCGCTTTCTTTGAAAATAGCCATTAATCACTAAATCAATACGTGCCTGCAGCCCTTAATGGCGCTTGATGATATAACCCATGAATTCAGGCGCTGCATATTTTTAAACCCAAGTGAGCTGCAAAGTTCTATACTGCCTTGATTTTCACTGCTGTCTTGATGTTTAGAAACCGCATCAAGTAACTGGCTCATATCATTCGGATAAGACTCTGTGAGGCGACGAATTAACTGAGCTGTCACTCCTTCACTAGGCTCTATGATTTCGCATTCACTTCCCAGTATTTGCTCAAACAAATGTTTAACCAAAGGATAATGAGTGCAAGCCAATACCAAGGTATCGATATTTTGAGCGAGCATTTCTTGGCTTAATTGCTCAATGGTTTGTTTAACTTTTTCTTCTGTTTCTGGCCAAGCATCAATGTCAAAGGCTAACGTTGAGCTAGACATAATAGATACATGACTGTCCTCTTTCCAAAGATCGATCAATTGATTTAAGCGCGGACTTTCAGCTGTTACAGGTGTTGCCAGTACCGCCACTCTGCGTTTTTTACTAAGGCGAAAAGCAGGTTTTACAGCAGGCTCTACACCTATAATTGGCAACAATGTGCTAGCTCGAAGTGCATCAATCGCCGCCACCGTCGCGGTATTACAAGCAACAACAATGGCGCAAACCTTTTCATTCTCAAAAAACCGTCCAACTTTTACTAGTCTATCTTGTAATTGAGTAATGCTTTTACTGCCATATGGTGCAAAAGCATCGTCGGCCAAATACACCAGATCAAGATAAGGATGTTTTTGGTGTATGGCATTAAGGATGGTTAATCCCCCTGCTCCTGAATCCATCACGCCAACTTTCACTTAAGTTTCTCCATACCAAGAGGCAACTGAACGGGCTCTCGCTCCAAGTGAACACCATACTTATCGAAAACCGATTGTTTTATTTGCGCTTCTAACTCTAGTAAAGCAGTCGCGTTGGTTTCTGAATGATTCACTAACACCAACGCCTGTTTTTCATACACACCGACACCTTGATATTGCTTACCCTTCCAACCAGCTTGATCAATCAGCCATCCTGCAGCCAATTTAAAACCTCCTTCAAATGGAAAAGATACCAGATTAGGAAAGCACTCTTTTAATTCATCATGCTGGATTTTGCTAACAATCGGATTTTTAAAAAAACTACCTGAGTTTGCTAACACTGCTGGATCAGGTAGTTTTTCACTTCTAACGCGACATACAGTATCAAACACAGCTTGAATGTTTGGCTTTCCTTCAATTCGTTCAGACAATCCGCCATAGCTTAATAAAAGTTCTGATTGTTTTTTCAGTGACAATTCAACCGAGGTTATGAGCAATAAATCCTTCCATTGACATTTGAAATAACTGTCGCGATAAGCAAACCCGCAGTCTCTACCGTTTATCCAGTAAACATCGCCAGTGTTTCTATTGATAACTTGAACACGAGCTAAGACATCTTTTATTTCAACACCGTAAGCGCCGATATTTTGTACTGGAGCAGCACCAGTAGTACCTGGAATTAAAGCGAGGTTTTCTATTCCATACCATCTTTGAGCGACAGCGTATTCAACTATTTTATGCCAGTTTTCACCAGCAGCAACGGTCAAACTAACAAGGTTACCTGCGTGCTCTCTTGCATTGATACCAGAGAGTCGATTAATGACAACAAGGCCAGAAACATCTGCTGAAATAAGCAAATTACTGCCACCGCCAATCATGGTGATAGTTTGTTGAAAATATTTTGCCCAGGCAAGTAAGGCTTTTAATGCCTCCAAGGTATCTGCTATCGCAAAATATTCAGCAGAGTAATCAAAGCGAAAAGTATTATATGTGGCTAAGGAAACATTTTCTTGAATGGAATTTTCAATGCGCTGCGCAAAAGCATCTTCGGTATTGAATCGCATTTTCATTGTCTGATTTAATCTTCTCTATTTGAATGAAGGTGATGCACAAACGAATCAGCTATCCGACAAAGGTGTTTTCTCATCTCAGTAAAGCCTTCATCACCACCATAATAGGGATCCGCTACCTCACCAAACGCAGCATGATCATAAAACTCACCGAACATAACTAATCTAGCTTTGCTGTCTTGAGGTTGGATTTTTTTGATATTGGACAGATTCTCTCTGTCCATCGCCAGAATCCAATCAAACTTATGAAAGTCATCTTTAGTCACTTGCCGAGCTTGTTGACGGCTAATATCAATGCCAACCTGATGAAGCGCTTTAATAGATCGTGAGTCTGGCGGGTTGCCCAGGTGATAAGCCGCTGTTCCAGCCGAATCAAGCTCTAAAAATACATCACGCTTAGCTGCAACACTTTCTAAAATACCCTGCGCCGCTGGTGATCGACAAATATTGCCTAAGCACACTGTCAGCACTTTATAGGATTTCATTTTGCCGAGCCAGTATCTAAACGTTCATCAGCTGTTAATGTGCGCGCTTCTGTTTCCAACAAAACTGGAATGCCGTCGCGAACTGGATATGCCATGCCGCCCACTTTGCTAATCAATTCAGTTCCGTCTTTACTTAAAGTAAGGGAAGCTTTAGTAACAGGACAAACAAGGATATCAAGTAAGGTTTTATTCATGGGTATGATCCATTTTTATAAGGTTAATTTTTTCTAAAAATGCTTGTTGAAAGCTTGTTGGTAACACTAAAGACACCGGCAAATACCAAATATTTGAATTCGATAATTCAAGAGATTGGCACTTCACTGCATCTTTCTCAGTCATAATTACAGCACCATCAGCTGGGATATCGGTTACTTCAAACGCATGATGATCAATAAACCACTGATGAGTGATGTTTTTCTTTTGTAATCCAAAGCGTTCTAGCGTTGCCATAAAACGTTCGGGGTTACCAATTCCCGCCATGATATGCCAGTTTGAATTACCTGAAAATGCTTCATGGCAATCTAGACTCTTGGTTCCATCCAATGAAATCAATTTAGAGGACACTAGCCTTGTTAAAGTGACTGGCAAATTCAAAGCTTCTAAGGGCTTAGTCATCGTCTCAGAAACACTAACGACAAAATCTACTTCGGCAAGTCGTTCAATGGGTTCTCGCAGTGGACCAACAGGTAACAAATGTCCGTTACCCACGCCTCGTGTCGCATCCAGCATTGCAATCTCGAGATCTCTATTGAGCTGATAATGCTGCATGCCATCATCACTCACCACGACATTCACGTCTGTTGTACTTAGTAGGAGCTTTACCGCTTCATCCCTTTTAGGGAAAACCACCATAGGACAAGCGGCTCGTCGAGCCAGCATCACAGGTTCGTCACCAACTTCGTTAGGCAAGCTATCTGGATATACATGTGTCGGCGTGTCCATTTTTGCGCCATGGCCTCGGGAAACAATACCTGGGTGAAACCCATGTTCAATTAAAAGCTCACATAGCGCCACAACCATGGGTGACTTTCCCGTTCCACCAACGCTAATATTTCCCACAACAATCACTGGAACCGGAGCTTTGTATGAGAGTTCTGGATGAGCTAAAAAAGCTTTGCGTTTATTATGCACCGCTTTTTTAATCAACGGCTGTAGCGGCCGAAATACATTTGTCCAACCACAACGACCATACCAGGAACGTGTAAATAATGACTCTACGCTCACTGGACCGGCTCTTTCTGTGCAGTATGGGCAAGTTTTGTAATACCAAGACTTGCTGCCGCATCGTAAACCCGTAGAACCATGTCATAAGATGCTTTCGCGTCTGCGGTAATAATCAGCGGTCGAGTATAATCCCCTGCAGTTACTTCTTTTAAGCCTTGAATTAAAGTACCGACTTTTTCATTGATAAGTGTCTGGCCATTAATGACATACTGACCATCTGCTGTAATCACCAGTTCTACGTTCTTAGAGCGATCAGAACTTGGGGCATTTGACGTTGCGGTTGGCAAATCAATCGTCAACTCAGTACTTTGGTTAAAAGTCGTGCTAACCATAAAGAAAATAAGTAATAAAAAGACGACGTCGATCAGAGGCGTTATATTGATTTGAACGTCATCTATTTTTTGACGACGGAATTTCACTGTGCGACTCCTGACTTATCTCGATCACCATGCAGCGAATCAATCAACTTAGTGGATTGCTGCTCCATAGT
Organism: Marinomonas sp. BSi20584; assembly: GCF_002792415.1. Lineage (NCBI taxonomy): Bacteria > Pseudomonadati > Pseudomonadota > Gammaproteobacteria > Oceanospirillales > Oceanospirillaceae > Marinomonas > Marinomonas sp. BSi20584. The sequence continues at coordinate 52,571 of NZ_KZ454869.1, read as the reverse complement.
GACAACAAGCTCATCTATTCTACGACTAAAAAAACGATGGAAAATCAAAGCTGGAATAGCAACACCAAGACCTGCCGCCGTTGTTAGTAATGCTTCAGAAATGCCGCCAGCCAATAACGCAGTATTGCCTGCGCCACTTTCCATCAACACTGAAAAGACTTTAATCATACCGACAACCGTACCCAACAAGCCAAGTAATGGCGAAATCGCTGCAATTGTACCAAGCGTATTCATAAAACGTTCTAATTCATGAATAACATGACTTGCCGCTTCCTGAACACTTTCTTTCATTGCGCCACGACCATGCTTTGAATTTAATAGTCCCGCAGCAAAAATAGAAGCCAGCCCAGTTTTAGCCTGCATTGAACGAATGTACTCAATGGTCATTCTGTCATCACGCAATCTCGCCATAACATCAGACAAGAGCCCCTTTGGTGCAACACCCGCTTTGCGAAGCGTCCAAAAACGCTCAATAATAATAGCCAGCGTAAGGATGGAACACGCCATTAACGGCCACATGAAAAAACCACCAGTTTGAATAAAGGCTAACACTTCGCTCTCCAATTTAAGTTTGCACGTAATTTAACACACTCTCTAACTTTTCTACACGTTTGCAAGTGTCAGATTTTAAGAGAAAAAATGAATAGATACAGGAAGAATGGCGTATTGAAACACGGCTGCTTTGAAAATAAAAAGCCAAAGATTCGTCAGCAGAAATCACCAACCAATCAACACTTAATGCATCCAGCATCGCCAGTGTTTGCTCTGATTCCTTTCGTTTTAGTATTACCCACTCAATACCGTAATCTAGCAGCATTTGAGGAGTGAGATCCTTCACTGCTCTAGGCGATAAAATGTAAGCATTCTGTCGTTCCGATTTCAAATAAGAACCAAACACCAGTCTTGAAGGATCAGCACCAGCCCAAGAGTCAGCTAACAATAATTCATTTTGCTCTAAAATAATTAGGCTATTTTCTTTATTTTTCAGAGTAATGTCAGCATTTGAGCCATTAAATAACATCGAAGAAAATAAAACACACCAAATACCAAGTGCACAAACAAGCCCCCGATTTAAAGGGCTCTGATAAACCCAATAGCCTATCAGCAGCAACATGATTAATCTCGGAACACTTGAAGTAAATTGCTCAAAAAATAATAAGGGCAATTCAAAAGCGGTCCAATCCACAGGTGTCATTACGTAATAGAGCAATCTATCTAATAACTCATAACTATACGTCGACCCAATAACCGATGCCTCAAAGGAAGATAACACTCCCCATGGAAACCATAAAAAAGCCGCGAAAGGAATCAGTAAAACATTAACTAGAATAGAGGCACTGGATATAGCTTCTTGCCACCCTAATATCAACACCATTGAGGCGGTACTAAGCATGACTTGCACCATGAGTAATCGTGACAATTTTGCTGACGTTTGGCAGTAGCCAATTAGCAAGTACACCATACTAAAAGACAGCCACAATCCTGGGCTAAGTACTGCTCTAGGGTTAATAAGTAGCACTAGCCACAAGGCAAAAGTAATGATGCCATATGGTGAGACTTTCAGAGTCAACATGCGAGAGCACAAATAAACACTGAGCATAATCGATGCTCTTACCACAGGCTCTCCCCAGTTTGTTATATAAGCATAAGCAAGTAACAAGGGCATGACAATTATTGCATCACAATGCCAGCGAGTTAGACCAGAAAGCATTATTTGATTGGGTAACAACCTCCAAACAGCTCTACTCACCAAGCATCCGATAGCGAACATAAAACCAGTATGTAACCCCGAAACGACAAATAGATGAGCCAAGCCAAGCGTACGAATTACCCAAGTATCTCGTTCACTCCATAAATCATTCTGCCCTAACAGCAAGGCTTTGGAGAAGCGCCAAGAATTGAATGCCCCAAACATCATATCAAGCTTAGTGAGCAGCTCATCACGGAAAGAGAAATGAACCTGGTCAATACTAGAAAGATCCTTATCAGAAAATTGAATAGTTAGCTGGGCAACTTGTCTTTTTACATAGAGCTGCTTTTGCCACCACGGCCCATTTTTATCTGGTAACAAGATACTTTTTAGCTCGCCTCGATATGATAAATTCGAACGAGATTCGTGAATGGAAGCCTTACCAGACCCTGTCAGATAAAAATTATCTTGTCTTTGTCTTTGGCCTTTTCCAGAGAAATACACAATACTGACCGGACCTATTTCAGACAAATCCCATTCATTTGAAGATTGATCCTGGTTGACGATTAAACTTTTCCTTTCAAAATCAACAAACACCACGCTACCAGCCTGTAAAAGCAAAGATGGTGCAGGTAGAAGTTCACTAGAAATGATCGAAATAAAGGAGAGAAGTGTCAAAAACAAAACTATTAAACGCTTTGACCATATTAAGTAGAGACACACTAGAATGATATGAGTAGAATACACCCACAAATAATCGCTCGGCACCAGTATGGCGCCCATCAATATGGACAAACTACTTAGTAACATAAGACCTCCTTGTCTTAGATCGCTAAATTATTTTTTACCTGATTATGCCGAAGAATTATCTTAAAAAATTCATACCTAATCCAGAAAAGTTAAAGCAAAGTAAAGCCTTGGGCCTTTTAGGTGCTCAAATTTATGAAGCCAACTTATGGCATTTAAATCGTAAATCTGTAGCAAGAGCTTTCTTTAACGGCTTATTTTGGGCCTTTATTCCGATGCCATTTCAAATGCTTGCATCGGCCTTACTTGCGGTACCGCTGCGAGCAAATATTCCTTTGTCAATTGCTCTCGTATGGATTACCAACCCCCTAACTATGCCCTTTGTGTTTTATTTCAACTACAAGGTCGGTACGTTAATTTTAGGTTCCCATGACGAAAAAAACTTTCAACTCTCCGTTGAATGGATCTGGGATAAAATGGAACATATTTGGATGCCGCTTTATGTTGGATCAATTGTATCAGGTTTGATTGTTGGTGCGATCAGCTATGCCGCAATCACCATATTATGGCGTCTTCATGTCATCAAACGCTGGAAAGAGCGCAAACTTAGAAACAACAAATAATTCATTTTAGTAAAAACAAAAAAAGCCAAGATTTTTAAATCTTGGCTTTTTTATGACTCAAAAAACTTAACTCAACTAAACATTAGTTTGCTTTAGCGGATGCAAAGCTCCTTGCGATAAACGATAAGCGCAATCCATCCAGCTCAACATTTTCTCATCATGAGTAACCACAAGAAACGCCATATCGTAAGTAGTTTTAAGTGTATTAATAAGGTTTTGAATTTCTAGAGAGGTAGTTTCATCTAGATTACCCGTTGGCTCGTCCATCAATACACAAGCAGGTCGATTTGCCAAGGCACGAGCAATCGCAACACGCTGCCGCTCTCCGCCGGACAATTGAGAAGGCTTATGATTAAAACGATCTTTTAGACCAACCTGACCCAAAAGCTCCTCTCCACGCTGTTTGGCTTCTTTTTTATCCATGCCAGCAATCCACATTGGCATCAATACATTTTCTAACGCCGTAAACTCAGGCAATAGGTGGTGAAATTGATACACGAACCCCATTTCTTTATTTCGCATCTTAGCCCGCTTTGAGTCCTTCATGCTAGACCAAGACACACCCGCCAAACTAACATCACCTGTTGTAGCTAAATCCAGACCAGCCAAAAGGTTCAGTAATGTCGTTTTACCTGAGCCCGATGAACCAACAATGGCACAAGCTTCACCTTTACTTAAGGTTAGATCGATAGAGCGAAAAACGTCGACCACCTGCTTACCGTCTTGATATTGCTTAGAAAGTTCACGACATTCTAAAACGATACTGTTATTCATAACGCAGTGCCTCCGCAGGTTCTACTTTCGAAGCTCGCCAAGCCGGGTAAATAGTTGCCGCTACCGTCATAATAAATGCAGATATAACAATTAGCTTCACATCAGGCCATTGAAGCTCTGAAGGCAAGTAGTTAATAAAATAGACGTCCGCACTTAAAAACTGGACATTTAATAATGTCTGTAGAGCAGCAATAATTTCACTCACATTGAGCGCTAAGGTTACACCCAAGACGACACCAATAAGCGTCCCAAGCATACCGATAAACATCCCTTGAACAACAAATATCCACATAACCTGACTCGAGGTTAAACCCATTGTTCTAAGAATAGCGATATCGTTACGTTTATCTGTTACCACCATTACCAAGGTCGAAACGATATTAAAAGCAGCCACGGCGACAATTAACAACAGCAATAAACCAATCATGGTTTTTTCCATCTTTATCGCTTGAAAAAGACTGCCATGAGTACGAGTCCAGTCGCTCACTCTATTTTGCCCTGGCACAGCTCGGGCGATATCCCAAATGCGTGAAGGAGCCACAAATAAATCATCGAATGAAATTCGCAGCGCTTCCACATCGTCAGCTTTATAGCGCTTTAACTTAGCCGCATCTGTAATATTGATGTAAGCAAGACTGCTATCTAACTCGGCCCCAACTTCAAAGGTTCCCACCACAGTAAATCGCTTGAGAACAGGCGCAACACCCGCAATAGACACATTAGCTTTAGGTAATATAGCCGTTACTTTATCGCCTATATCGACTCTTAGCATCTTGGCTAATTGAGCACCGAGGACGATCCCAAAGCTAGTATCCTTGAGGGCATCTAAAGAACCAGACGCAATATTGTCGCCAATGATTGAGACTTTTTTCTCCATGTCTGGGTTTATGCCATTTAAAATAGCTCCATGAACACTTTCGCCAGACTGAAACATGACTTGCGCTTGGATATGTGGAGCAACGCCAACAACATCAGGCATTTTAGCAACCAGCTTTGCTGTATCACGCCAATCATTGAGCACTGGATCTCCCCACAAAGTCGCATGAGGAACCATACCTAATATCCGTTGACGTAATTCACGGTCAAAGCCATTCATTACAGACAAAACAGTAATAAGAACCATCACACCGAGTGCAAGACCGGCAATAGAAGAAAAGCTAATAAAGGAAATGAAGTGATTGGAGCGTTTTGCTCGGGCATAACGCAGACCGATAGCAAAAGGAAGGAAGTTAATCAATGTATGTCCTTGTATGACAAGCTTGCGTGGTAAAAATAGAGGAGCAAAGCTCCTCTATTTTGGACTAAGTTACCAATCCGCTTATGCGTCGAAATCGATACCTATACGACGACCTACATCTTCGTAAGCTTCGATCACGCCACCCAAGCCTTGGCGGAAACGATCTTTATCTAATTTTTCTTTGGTTTTAGCATCCCATAAACGGCAGCCATCAGGAGAAAACTCATCGCCCAATAAAACCTCACCCTTATATAGGCCAAATTCCAATTTGTAATCAACTAGAATCATGCCGCCTTCTGCAAAAATCGCTTTTAATACATCATTCACCTTGAATGTAAGCTCTTTTGCTTTAGCTAGGTCAGATGTTTTTGCCCAACCGAATGATTCAACATGAGATTCGTTGATCATTGGATCACCTAATGCATCGTTCTTTAAAAACAATTCAAACGTTGGTGGGGTAAGAGTAATACCCTCTTCAACACCTAAACGTCGGCATAGACTACCAGCAGCAACATTTCGAACGACACACTCAACAGGTATCATATCAAGACATTTAACCAGTGATTCTGTATCGCTTAAAAGCTTTTCAAAATGTGTTGGAATGCCTGCTTCCTGTAATTTTGTCATGATGAATGCATTAAACTTATTGTTCACCATACCCTTACGGTCAAGCTGTTCAATTCTTTTACCGTCAAATGCAGAGGTGTCATCACGAAACACTAGAACCATTTTGTCAGGATCATCTGTACGAAATACAGATTTTGCCTTACCTGCATATAGCTCTTGTCGTTTTTCCATTGGAGGGTCTCCGGTTTTCTTTTGTGAGGGGTTAATCTAATTAAATTTAATTTACAAAACGTTGCGCCAAGTGATACGAAACCACTTCAGGTAAGTCCATAGAGGAAACATCAATAACTAAAAAGTCACCTGCTTTTTGATGAGTTATTTTGTAGGAATATTCACGCTCTTCCCAGCTAACATCATCCAAGTTTCGGCGAATAGTTTTAAGTGATTTTATTTTATCACTATCTACTAATGGCAACGTTAGATCTACAACGTCACCAACACGAGCTACGTCTTCTGGCGGAACTGGCGCAAGTAATTGGTTTGATCCAGGTATAAGATAAATACCTGCTGCGTTCAATTTAGCTTCAACATCAGAAGGTGAAACCTTATCACCTAGATGAATTGCAAATATTCCATGATGATCTACCCAAATAGGAAAAGATGCCGCATCACCACGATTAGAAAGATATGCAGATGATTGATTCAGCTGACGTCCCACTGTCCCCCATAAACGTACAGCGACAGAATAAGCGTCATCATTTTGAACTGGACTCATCCAATTTCCTGGGCCGACATCTTGCTGCTCATCACGAAATTGTACTGTAACCAATGTTTTACCTTCTTCTTGTTCATTGAAGCGAAAAGAGAATGCAGTTTGAGCTGGATGAATACGAGTAATATCGCTCCATAATGATGCCCACCAACCTTGCGGATGAAAATCAAATGGCACACTTATTATCTGATCATCGCTTTGTGAAGCAATCGATGCCCCATCGCCATGAAGTGCGGTAAGAAAATCTGTAACAATACGTTTCGTTTGAGCAATATCAGCAGGGACAGTGAACTCAATAGCATCATCTTGCTCTTCAGTACCAACAGCAACCATTGGATAAAATACAAATGGAGCCCTAGGCGTAGTATACGCAGTCTTCCCTTCTAGGTTAGCAATGTTTTTTTCATTAGGGATAACTAAAACATCGCTTGCTGGCATAGATCCAGCCGGCATATCCAGTGTTGAAGTAACTGGTTTTTCTTCTTGATAATCATCTGAATGATCCGTGAAAAAAACACTGCACCCAGACAACAAAATAGTCAACGAGCTTGCGCTCACCAACTGTAAGGTAAACTTATTCATACTAATAAAACTCCAGCTTCTATCATGGCTTGTCGAACGGCTGAATGATGCTGTTCAGAAAGAGGTGTGAGCGGCAATCGAATTCCTTCTTCGCATAGTCCTAGTTGACTACAAGCCCATTTGACAGGGATAGGATTAGACTCTAAAAATAAATTTTTATGAAGCGAAGAAATCGTTGTATCAATTGAATGTGCTTGATCCGCTTTTCCAGCTAATGCTGATTCAGCTGCTTGGGCAACGGCTTTAGGCGCTACATTTGCCGTAACGGAAATATTTCCTTTACCACCCAAAAGCATCAATGAAACTGCCGTTGGATCATCTCCAGAGTATACGGCAAAGCTTTCTGGTAAGGCTTTAATCAATGCCTCACCGCGCTCTAGATTACCAGTAGCGTCTTTTATACCAACAATATTCTTAACCGAAGCTAGACGCACCACAGTATCATTTTGCATATCGCACGCAGTTCGACCCGGTACGTTGTATAGAATTTGAGGGATATCAACTGCATCTGCTATCGCTTTAAAATGCTGATACAAACCTTCTTGAGTTGGTTTGTTGTAATAAGGAGTCACAAGTAAGCAGGCATCTGCGCCAGCTTCTTTAGCACTACGAGTAAGGTCGATGGCTTCATGTGTTGCGTTTGCACCAGTGCCTGCAATAACAGGAACACGACCATTAACCGTATTAACAACCTGACGAATCACATTAGCATGTTCTACTGGTGTAAGAGTGGAAGATTCACCTGTGGTTCCTACGGCTACGATCCCGTGAGTACCCTCGTTAATATGAAACTCTATTAGATCATCTAATTTTTTAGTATCTACAGCGCCATCTGGTGACATAGGTGTGATAAGCGCAACTAAACTACCTGTGATCATTTCGAGTCTCCGATAAAATTATAAGCGCGCCTATAGTAACGTCCAGACTCTTGTTTAACAATAATTGACAGACGTAAAGCCGGAGTAAATTAACAAGAAACGCCATTCGGGAGGATTTTTAACTGATGTCTTGTTAAGCTAACGACTGCTAAACAAATACTAATAATAGGCAAACTATTTTTCTTTAAATATTTCGTTGAACTGTAGAGAAACTTTATGACAATCGAAATCGGACAAATTGCACCAAACTTTAACGCCAAAGATCAGAACGGCGACACCATTACACTAAGCCAATTTAAAGGCAAAAAAGTCGTTTTGTATTTTTACCCTAGGGATTCCACTCCTGGATGTACAGCTCAAGCTTGTGACTTACGTGATAACTACCAAGCACTATTAGATCAAGGTTTTGTAATTCTTGGGATCAGCACCGACACAGAGAAAAAGCACCAAAACTTTATCGCCAAATATGATCTACCTTTTCCACTGATCGCAGATACAGAGAAAGAAGTGCATGAATTGTATGGCACTTGGCAACTAAAGAAATTTATGGGCCGTGAATCAATGGGCACGGTAAGAACGACTTTTATCATTGATGAAAATGGTGTTATTTCAGACATTATCAGCAAGGTCAAAACCAAAGCCCACGCTGAGCAAATCTTGAAATAAACAGAACAAAAAATGGCGCGATAATTTCCGCGCCATTTTTTCATTTAGTCACTCAAATTCAAATACCACCGCGAATATGCTCTCTAACCTCTTCCCGATAAAATTCCGCTAATAACGCGTGCAACTCTTTACTCAAAGGCGGCAGAGACGATACGGCCGCATTGCGTACCACTTGGGAAGATCGACTAGCGCCAGCAATAATACTTGATACTTGAGGCTGATCTAAAATCCAGCGTAAAGATACATCCAATATATTATGCCCTTCTGGCATCTTTCCCTTTAACGCTTCAACTAACTCAATACCTTTTTCAAAGGGTATACCATTAAAGGTTTCTCCAACATGAAATGCAGCGCCATCTTTATTATATGAACGATGATCCCGCTCACTAAAGGCGTGATTAAGACTCATCTTTCCTGACAGCAAACCACTTGCTAATGGCAAGCGCACAATGACACCCACACCATTTTTTTCAGCTAGCGGCAATAGTGATTCTGCCGCATCCTGACGAAATACATTGAACAATATCTGTAAGCTGGCTAACTCCGTATGACCACAACAAAACATCGCTTCATCCAACATTTCCACACTGGCACCAAAATGTTTAATGACACCTTCTGTTTTTAGGTCTTCCATCCAAGCCAATATATCACCTGAAAACAACACATCACGAGGAACACAGTGCAATTGAGCAAGATCGATTATTTCAACACCTAAACGCTGAGCGGAAGCCTGCAAACTTTTCTTCACTGCCGCTTTACTGTAACCATTAGGATAAAGCTCAGCGTTCCTACCTACTTTGGTCGCTATAACAGGTGATTTTTTCAACGACTTACGCCATTGCCCTATTCGCTGTTCACTTAGACCACCACCGTAAACATCCGCCGTATCAAAGAAGCGAATGCCTTCATCCACTGCTGTTTGCAGTATTGCTATCGCTTCGTTATCTTCCACCGGGCCAAAATCATTACCAAGCTGCCAGCAACCCAAGCCAATTTCCGACACCTCAAATCCTGTTTTCCCTAATGTTCTGGTTTTCATACACGCTCCCATAAACGAATTAATGATTAATGACACTACTATACGAGGGTTTTAACCGTTTATAATTATCGATATATTGAATTTATTGTTTAACAAGGCTTAACAATATGAGTACTTCTTTTCCAGAAGGCATAAGAGAATTTTTAGCAGTAGTTGAAGTGCACAGTTTTTCAAAAGCCGCTGAGCAGCTCAATATTTCTCGCGCTAGAGTCTCACAAATCATCAGCCGTTTAGAAAAAGATTTAGGTGTCCAGTTACTCTATCGATCGACCCGCTCTCTTTCTTTGTCTCCGGCTGGAGAAACTTTTTATCAACTTGCACGACAAGGAGTGAATCAACTAGAGGATGCAGTGCTGTCAGCTCAAAACGCTCATTCAAGCATTGGAGGTCAAATCAGAATCAATTCCGTTGGCGGTTTATTTGGCGAAGAGATACTTGCACCGATTTTGATTCGATTTATGAATGAAAACCCTAAAGTAGAAATAGAACTTAGCTTTTCGAGCACGAGGGAAGATTTGATTGAATCGCAATACGATCTTGTGGTCAGAATGGGCACACTTTCTAATTCAAATTTAATTGGACGAAAACTAACAAGTTATACCAACTACTTAGTTGCTAGCCCTACTTATTTTGATAGCATGCCGAAACTAAATAGTCCGAAAGATTTGCTTGATCACACGCTAATCAACGGCTCAGTAAAAAGATGGTCGTTCACACACATTAGCAGCAAAGAGAAGTATGAGCTTCCAGTGCTAGGTAAACTAAAATGCTCCAACGGACATGTCGTAAAGTTGGCAACCCTGGAAGGAACAGGCATCTCTAGACAACCTTCCTATTATGTAAAGCAAGACATTCAATCGGGTCGACTGATAGTGCTACTGCCAGACTGGCAATTGCCTAACTCTGATGTCACTTTACTTTATCCTCAATCAAGAAATATCAGCCTTAGGGTAAAAGCCTTGGTGCACTACCTTGTGAAAGCCTTTAATATTAAGGCTGATTAATTCTCATAGAGACTTTTGCACGACGACTGCACTTACCTATCCTTTGTGCAAAAATCTCTCATAGATAAAAATGTCTCACTAAGGATTTCTATGCTCTCGGCATTAACTAACTCACTGACACCAATCTTATTGATGATTTGCTTGGGCTTCTTTCTTGGTAAAAAGACAGACTATCTAGAAAACCCATCACTGGCCGCACTGGTTTCAAACTTAGGCTTGCCTGCCTTGCTACTTTATTCTGTTTTATCGATGCAGATGCAAGTTTTCAGCATGCTCAAAATTATCGCAGCGACAGCTCTAGTATTAGTTTTGGTGTCGCTCATGTCATTTGTTTTTCTAAAAGCACTCAAGTTGCCTACACGCTTTTATCTGCCACCTTTAGTCAATCCTAATACGGGTAATCTTGGTATCCCTGTTGCCTACGCATTATTTGGTGCCGAAGGTATGGCTATCGCCGTGGTAATTTCATCAGTGGTACAAATTAGTCATTTTACCTTGGGCGTTGGTTTTATGTCTGGCACCTATCAACCTAAGCAGCTGTTAAAAAATGGCCCCGTTATTGCCTTAGTGATTGGTGCGCTTTTCCTAAGTTTTAATATTAGCTTACCCACGCCTTTGATGAATACACTGAACATGCTCAGCCATATAACATTGCCTATTATGCTAATGCTACTAGGTAGATCCATTAGTGGTCTATCTGTAAAAGAAAGCAGCAAAATCGGTCGCGCTTCTCTCTTATCACTATTTCGCCCAGTGGTAGGCGTTCTTTGTGCATGTTTGGTTGTCTACTTTTTTCCACTTAGCCGCCTGGAAGGCTCTGTATTAATTGTACTCAGTGCCATGCCTGTGGCAGTTATTAGTTATATGCTAGCAAGCAAGTTTAAGGGGCCAGTAGATGAAATTGCCCTCATGATTCTTATTTCTTTACCCATGTCACTTTGTATTGTTAGCTTGCTCTGGTGGCTGTATCTTTAAGTTGCCTTAAAAAATAAATTTCCGAAAAAAAACCGCATAATTTTAATATTATGCGGTTTGAATTTTAAAGCTAAGTAAAAACTACTGTCGCGTTAAACGATCATTCCCCAACACTAATGGTGCTGTTGAACGATATGGATTGATATCCAATCCTCCGCGCCTTACATAACGAGCATAGACAGTTAAACTCTCCGGCTTACACTGACGCATGATATCAATAAAAATTCGCTCAACGCATTGCTCATGAAAGTCGGTATGCTCACGGAATGAAATAACATACTTCAACAAGCTTTCGTGGTGAATCTTAGGGCCTTTATAATCAATAAAAACCGAACCCCAATCTGGTTGATTGGTCACAGGGCAATTTGATTTTAAAAGATGGCTAACCAATCGCTCTTCAACCACCCCCATTGTCTCATCAGTCTCTAATAAGCCTGCATTTGGATGGTATTCTGATACATCAACATCCAGTTCATCGATGCAATAATCAGGCGTTAATACTACCAACGATGCCATTGAATCAACATCGCGAATAATAACCGTCACTTCAGCACCAGCGGCCCGCGAAAGATCTTTCTCAAGAATGGCTTGGACTTCTTCAGCTGAGTCATACCGCATTTGATTCAATGAATTCAAATACAATTTAAACGATTTTGATTCAATAATATTTGGCGAATCACAAGGTAAACGAAATTCAGCCAAGGCAACAATTGGCTTTCCTTTCAAGTTTAACCATGACAGTTCATAAGCATTCCAAACATCTTCACCAAAAAACGGCAGTCGCTCAGACTCGATAGCCATCTCAGTCCATTTATCAACTCTTGCAATGGGGTAAAGCAACCCTGCATCGTACTCAGAAACATATTCTGTTTGCTGACCTAAGGGTAAAAAGCCCATATAACACTACCTCAACTTCTAATACCTTTGCCCTGATTGAGCAAACGCAGACCGAATCCAAACAACACCACAATAAATACGCAAACAATAACAAGTGCCCAATATACGTTAATATCAGAAACACCCAAAATGCCGTAACGAAACGCATTAACCATATAAAGAACTGGGTTTAATAGCGAAACGGATTGCCAGAAATCAGGCAGCAAATCGATAGAATAAAACACTCCACCTAAGTAAGTGAGCGGCGTTAAAATAAAAGTCGGAACAATAGATACATCATCAAAACTTCTAGCGTAAATAGCGTTAACAAAACCGCCTAGAGAAAACATAATTGCCGTCAAACACACCACAAGAATCGTTAGGAATAAGCTTTCTAACGCCAAATGAGTAAAAAACAGCGACAACACAGTAACAATCAAACCAACACACAAACCACGAGCCACACCGCCAAGCGTGTACCCCATTAGAATCACCCAGTTTGGTGTAGGAGAGACCAACAACTCTTGCACACTATGTTGAAACTTCGCAGAAAAGAACGACGAAGACACGTTGGAATATGAGTTTGTGATGACAGACATCATGATCAAGCCTGGCACAATGTATTGCATATAACTAAAGCCACCCATTTCACCAATTCGATCGCCGATTAAGTTGCCGAAAATAGCAAAATACAATGTCATCGTGATTGCTGGTGGCAATAATGTTTGTGGCCAAATACGAGTAAAACGACGAATTTCTCTTACCAAAATCGTATAAAATGCGACCCAAATTTCCGAATTTTTCATCTATCTAGCCTTTAATTAATTTAACGAAGAGCTCTTCGAGTCGATTAGACTTGTTACGCATACTCACAACGTTGACGGAGATCGCATCAAGCGCTTGAAAGATGGCATTGATAGACTGCCCTTTAATAACTTCAACTTCGATCGTACTCGCGTCTTTACTGACTAACACGCTGAAGCCAGGTAAAGCCCAGTCATTAGGCAGACTAGTATCTAAATCCAAAATAAAGGTTTCTTGATTAAGTGTTTTCAACAAAGCCTTCACACTGGTATTTTCAACAATTTGACCCGCATTAATAATGGCAATGTTGCGGCACAACTGTTCTGCTTCTTCCAGATAATGTGTGGTTAAGATAATTGTCGTTCCTTGCTCATTTAGTTTTTTGATAAACTCCCACATAGAACGGCGAAGCTCAATATCGACACCGGCGGTTGGCTCATCCAAAATAAGCACTTCAGGCTCATGAATTAATGCTCTGGCTATCATTAAACGACGTTTCATACCTCCAGATAGCATTCGCGATTGATCGTTTCTTTTATCCCAAAGATCCAACTGCTTCAAATATTTTTCCGCTCGCTCCTCTGCTACAGAGCGACTAATTCCATAAAAGCCCGCCTGAGTTACCACCACATTAAAGACGGTCTCAAAAACGTTAAAATTAAACTCTTGAGGTACAACACCTAAATATTTTTTAGCTTTAGCAAAATCCTTATCAATATTTGTACCAAAAATGGAAACATTGCCCGATGTTTTATTCACTAACGAGCATAAAATACCGATTGTCGTAGATTTGCCCGCTCCATTTGGGCCGAGTAACGCAAAGAAATCTCCTTTTTCAACTTTTAAATCGATACCTTTTAATGCCTCAAAGCCGCTGTCATAGCGCTTTTTAAGGTCACTAATTTCGATTGCATATGTCATAATTGAAGTTCTCGTACGGCAGTAGCCGACTAAATAGTTACTAACTTGAATAGGTTTTTACGTGGAATCACGCACACAATACATACTTGACGCTTTTGCTGATTTACGTCAGCGCATCGCAGAACACGCACCTTTTGATCAACCGGAATTGGCAGAAGAAGAATTAGACTTCTTAGAAAAGTGGGACAGCCTGATAAAAAACATTCAGGAAAATACCCATGATTATACTTTCGATGCCCAAGAGGTATTATCACGCTTCATACGATGCTACGCAAATCTAGTCCCTCTAATAAAGAGAGAGCTATTATGGTTTGTCGGTGGCGAATGCCTGCATTTTCTAGGTGATGAGGAAATTGCTCTTTATCAACAGCTGGAAGACCATTTATATGAGCTAGACAGTCAAAATAAGAGCTATGATATATCAAAAGAAATCAGTGCATTACGCGGCACACCAACTCAAATCCATTAATAAAACTAGCTACGGTGGGCAGATTATAATCTGCCCACCTAGTATTTAAAATATTTTCTTAAATACTAATGTTCCATTCGTACCACCAAAACCAAACGAGTTATTTAAAACAACGTCTATTTTACGTTTTTGTGGTGTTCCAGGAACATAATTCAAATCACAACCTTCACTCGGCTCATCTAAATTAATGGTAGGTGGAGCAACTTGATCTCGAATAGCAAGTATCGAAAAAATTGATTCAACTGCTCCCGAGGCACCAAGCAAATGCCCTATCATGGACTTAGTCGAGCTAATTGCGACATCTGATGCATCTTCACCCATTAACGCTTTTACCGCATTAGTTTCTGCTAAATCACCAGCAGGAGTTGATGTACCATGAGCATTAATATAATCGATATCTAAAGGCGTAAGACGAGCATCGTTCAGAGCAGCCCTCATAGCCGACGCAGCTCCTTCACCACTCTCTGGTGGAGCAGTCATGTGATAAGCATCGTCACTCATACCAAAACCCACAAGCTCTGCATAAATTTTTGCACCACGTGCAATAGCATGTTCGTATTCTTCTAGTACTAAAATACCAGCACCATCCCCCATCACAAAACCATCACGGTCTTTATCCCATGGACGACTTGCTGTTTTATGATCATCGTTACGAGTGGACAATGCTCTAGCCGCTCCAAAACCGCCGATACCCAATGGAGTAATAGCCATTTCAGCACCGCCAGCAATCATCACATCAGCATCACCATAAGCGATCATACGCCCTGCCATACCAATATTATGCGTACCAGTAGTACACGCGGTAACAATAGAGATATTAGGGCCTTTAAAACCAAAACGAATCGCAACATGACCTGAAATCATATTAATAATCGCGCCTGGAACAAAAAAAGGAGAAATACGTTTTGGGCCTGACTCATTCAACAGCTCAAGGTTCTTTTCAATCATTGGCAAACCACCAATACCAGAACCTATCGCGCAACCAACACGGCTTAAATCCGCTGTATCGGCATTAAGATTGGCATCTTCCAAAGCTTGCACTGCGGCTGCGATACCATATTGAATGAAAAGATCCATTTTGCGAGCCTCTTTAACGCTCATATATTGAGTCGCATCAAAGCCATTTACTTGCGCTGCAAAACGGGTGGAAAACAGACTGGCGTCAAAAGAAGTGATCTCAGATACACCACTTTTTCCTTCCAAGATGCTATCCCACGTATCTTTCACATTATTGCCAAGGGGTGTCACCATTCCCATTCCTGTGACTACAACCCGACGACGAGACATAAGATTTCTCCAGCAATTCGCCCTCAATTCTTTAAGAGCTATTAATAAGAAAAGCCGCTGTAACGAATACAAGCGGCTTTTCGGAAAACTCAGTTCACCAATATCTTACAAGTTAGCGTTGATGTAGTCGTTCGCTGCTTGTACGGTAGTGATTTTTTCAGCTTCTTCATCAGGAATTTCAGTATCAAATTCCTCTTCAAGAGCCATTACTAGCTCTACTGTATCTAGGGAATCTGCACCTAGGTCATCAACAAAAGATGCTGAAGCAACAACATCTTCTTCTTTAACGCCTAGTTGTTCACAAACGATTTTCTTAACGCGTTCTTCAATGCTACTCATTAGAAGTTCCTACTCTACTCATTAACAGCTCAGTGTGAGCATATTATAAAAATTCGATCACCAAAAAAGGTGTGATTCTCGACATGAACCGGAGACGTATTTTCGTTGAATTAAACATAAAATTCAACTCAAATTACGACATATACATACCGCCATTGACATGTAATGTCTCACCGGTAATGTAAGCAGCGCCATTTGACGCCAAAAATGCGACAGCTGCCGCAATTTCTTCTGGTTGACCAAGACGTGATGAAGGCACTTTTTCGACCAATTTGGCCTTATGCTCTTCAGATAACACCTTAGTCATATCCGTTTCAATGAACCCCGGAGCCACACAATTTACAGTGATACCGCGAGATGCAATTTCTGCTGCCAAAGAACGACTAAAACCTTCTAGCCCAGCTTTTGCTGCAGAATAATTTGTTTGTCCGCCATTGCCCATAGAGCCAACAACAGAACTAATACTAATAACACGACCGAATTTTGCTTTAGTCATGCCGCGTAAGCAAGCCTTTGTAACACGAAAAACAGAAGTTAGATTAGTATTAATCACTTGATCCCACTCATCTTCCTTCATTCGCATCATCAAGTTATCACGAGTAATGCCGGCGTTGTTAACAAGAACCGTTGGCGCACCAAATTCAGCAGTAATTTCTTTAATTACCGCATCAACTGACTCACTTGATGACACATCAAGCACCCAGCCTTTACCATTAGCGCCCAAATATTCAGTAATACTTTGCGCGCCAGACTCACTAGTTGCCGTACCAATAACGGTCGCACCTTGCTCAACTAGAGCAACAGCAATCGCTTTACCAATGCCGCGAGTAGCTCCAGTCACTAGAGCAATTTTTCCTTCAAGACCCATGCCTGTCTCCAACAATCTATTTCAAAAAGTGCATTTCGAACAAATAATAAAATACTATTACGCAGACAAAGCCGCTTCAAATCCAGCCAAATCACCCAAAGAAGATGTTTCTAAACCTTTGACTATTCGCTTATTAAGACCACTCAGCACTTTACCAGGACCACACTCCACCGTAGACGTTACACCTAATTCCGAAAGTAACACAACAGATTGTGTCCACAAAACTGGCTCACTTAATTGAGAAACCAAGTTTGCCTTGATCACAGAAGGGTCAGAAACAGCTTGAGCAGTAACATTCTGCACCAAAGTGCAGGAAGGCGATTTAAAAACAATAGTCTCAAGTTTCTCGGCTAATTTAGCGCCAGCAGGAATCATAAGCTCGCAATGCGATGGAACACTCACCGGTAAAGGCAATGCACGCTTAGCTCCTGCTTCTTTTGCATTTACCATCGCAGCCTCAACAGCTGCAACATGACCCGCAATCACAACTTGCCCTGGCGAGTTAAAATTAACCGCACTAACAATACCTGGAGCCGCAGCACACGCAGCAACAACTTTATCATCATCAAGACCAATAATCGCAGCCATTGCACCCTCGCCCGCAGGAACCGCTTGCTGCATGTATTCACCACGCAACTTAACAAGCTCTACCGCGTCAGTAAAAGCAATCACACCAGCACACACCAAAGCAGAATACTCGCCAAGACTATGGCCTGCAACATACGCTGGCTTATCACCACCCTGCTGCTCCCAAAGGCGCCATAGAGCAACACTGGCCGTCAACAGCGCCGGCTGAGTTTTATCCGTTTGACTAAGTCTCTCAGCATCATTCTGCACAAGATCCCATAAATCATAACCAAGAACATCAGATGCTTCGGCGAAAGTTTGCTTTATTATTTCATGTTTTTCCGCCAAATCAGCCAACATCCCTAACTGCTGAGAACCCTGACCTGGAAAAACAAAAGCTAATTTAGTGCTCATTTAATCTCCTAGCTATAAAGCTTAACTACAAAGACGCGCTTCTATCGCAGAATACAAATCCGCTCGCGCAATATCAATTCCATACTCTATCGCACCGATCATCGCAGGCAAATCTGAACGACCATGACCTTTTACCAAATTGCCACGCACACCTACTAAACAAGCACCATGCCTACGCTCAGTTTGGTAAAAAGTCTCAAACAAGGATGATACGCCGTCAACCCCTTTAAATTTACTCATCATGAAAGACAGCAGCCCCTCTGATGCTTTTAGTACAGCATTACCAACCATGCCATCACATACAATGACATTTTTATCGCCATCAAACAGCTCAGTTCCTTCTGCATAACCAAAATAATCAGGCCATATTTTGCTTGCTAAAAGCCGATCCGTTTCTCGAATAACCGCACTACCTTTCGAGCTTTCGACACCAACATTTAACAGGCCAACCCTTGGCTTTTCATCACTGAGCGCCTCAATATAAGCCGCACCTAACTCTGCAAAGCCAACCAACATTGATGGCGGGCAATGGACATTAGCCCCTAAATCCACCAAACATCGCAACGGATTAGAATAAAGCTCCCTTATTAATGCAGGATACAGCTTCGGACGTAACACACCCAGTATATGGCGAGCTAATGCAACCATAGCACCTGTATTACCCAAGGTCACAACAACGTCCGACGACCGCTGAGCCAATGCACTTAAAGACTGATAAAGCGTACTATTTCGACGACGAAATAAAGACAAGACTATCTCTTCATCTCCATCAATAACGTCAGTGCAAGCAATCAGAGACAAACGTTCATGAGGCGCAGGAAGTTCAAGACCTGGATTAGGGAAATAATAGATGGTGATGACGACATCTGGATAGCGAGAAAGAATCTCTACTGCACCGTCAAATGCAATGCGGGGACCTAAGTCCCCGCCCATAGCGTCTAAAGCTACCCTGATCATGGGTATCTTAGTTACTCACCTTTAGGGGTGATAACTTGACGACCACGGTAAAAACCATCTGCAGAAATGTGGTGACGACGGTGAAGTTCACCAGTAGTCTTTTCTACAGAAAGAGTTGGACCTGTCAAAGCATCGTGTGAACGGCGCTGGCCGCGACGTGAACGAGTTACTTTACTTTTTTGTACTGCCATTTTTGGAGCTCCTAACTTTACTTAGCCTTTAATTGGGCCAATATACTAAATGGATTCGGTTTTTCGTCATCCGGTGCGTCATCGGTAGACGAGGCATACTTTACAGCTGTTGGGTTGCAACCACTTTCTTCGTGATAAGCGACAATTGGTAGGGCAAGTATAATTTCTTGCTCGACCATATCTGCCAAAATTACTTCACCATCGGTCATGACAACAGGATCATAACTATTCGGTAGATTCTTAGCATGATCTTCGTCATAAACGAATCCCAGCGACAAATCTAACGCTAGATCATGTGAAACAGCCCCCATACAACGCTGACAAACAACCTGTACTTGAGCTGTTAATGATCCAGTAGCAATATAGCGCCTATCCTCATCAACTCTAAAGTCTAGATGAATAAAAGCATTACCCTCATCAGAGGCTAATATAGCACAAAGCTCCTTAAATTCATTAAGGGGCACGTACCCTTCGAACGCTTGCTCATAGCTAGCGTATTTACGAGGGTCAAAATATTTAGGTAACGTATCATTCAACATGGCGGGGGATAATATTGCTAAGGGCCCTTTTTGTCAAAGTCTAACTGCTCTTAAAGCGCTTTTTTTCACTTTTTTAAGTCATTAGAGGTAAAAAAAAGTAAAATCATCTTTCATCCCAATAAAATGATTAAAAAACAATGCAAAAAAAACTCATACTCGGCTCGTCTTCTCCTTACCGAAAAGTGCTCTTAGAACGTTTAAGAATTCCTTTTGAATGCCATTCGCCCAACATTGACGAAAGCCCACGCCCCCTAGAATCCGCTGTCGATTTAGTCAAACGCCTTAGTGTTGCCAAAGCGCATGCCGTAAATAACGAACGCCAACAAAATAATCAAAGCTCAAACGAGCTGATTATAACTTCTGATCAGGTTGCAGTATTAAATGGCCAGATTTTAGGAAAGCCTCATACAGAACAAAATGCCATAAAGCAGCTTTCTTGCTTCAGTGGTAAAAGAGTAAGTTTTCTAACAGGTCTTTGCGTTTTAAACCAACAAGATCAATCTTATAAGTACACATTAAATGAATACCACGTTCATTTTAGGGTACTAACGACACAAGAAATTACTCAATATGTTTCAATCGAGCAACCTCTTGACTGCGCAGGTAGTTTTAAATGCGAAGGGCTTGGAGTATGTCTTTTTGAAAAAATGGAAGGTGATGACCCTAATAGTTTAATTGGTTTACCACTTATATCTCTATCTCGATCACTTAGAGAGCTAGGAGTAAACCCTATAGGCTAAACTATTGTTAGTAGCCTTTAGGGAAAGAAAAATAGCTCGACTTTGGTGATTCAAGGCCATCAATCGCCTTTAAAGCGGTTTCATAACCAAACTCCACCAATTCTTTAGCCCGCCAGAACTCATAGAAACCAGAGATATCTTTAGGTATAGAGATAAGCAAATCTGGCGGATATCCAGCTAATTTATACTGAGTAAGAGATTCTTGCATAGTCTCAAACATCATATTGATAGTCTGTAATCGCCCCCAACTTTCTGGAGAATACTTAGCCTTCTCATCTGTTTCTTCTTTGTTTTTTCCAAAAAAACCTTTAGTACTCAACCACCAAGCAGGCCCTTCTGGATCACTCTCAGAAACATTGTTCACAACTCTTTCAGCAGGACCATTAAGATCAACCGCAACAATATAGTCCGCCCCAGCTGGCACAGAAGGGATGATAGGTAAAGGATTCAACACCCCACCATCAACATACATTTGACCATTAAGCGTCACAGGCAACACTAGAGAAGGTATAGCTGAGGATGCACGCATAGCACTTATCAAATCACCACGCTGAAACCAAAATTCTTTCTGATTCAATAAATCGACAGCTACAGAGGTGTAAGCTATCGGTAAGGACTCAATAGTTGGCTCCCCTATCATGTCTTGAATTTTCTCAAAAAAACGATCACCTTTTACATAGCCACCGTTCAATATAGACATATCTAATAGACGAATAACATTCATTCGATCTAAAGATTCAGCCCATTCACGATACTCAGACAACTTACCCGCAGCATAAATACCACCGACTATCGCCCCAATAGAACAACCAGAAATACTGACAATTTCATATCCACGATCTTCAAATGCTTGAATCACACCTATATGTGCATTACCGCGCGCCGCTCCACTCCCTAAAACCAGAGCAACTGTCTTTTTCGTATTCACTGCTACCGCCTAAGGACGAACATAAACAAAAGATATGCGATTAACACCAAGTGATTCGCGACCAAGATCTGCTAAGTTAATAAATCTAACCTTATCTTTAAGCTGATCCCCTAGACCTGCCGACGCCATTGAAATAAGCCGATCCCCCGACTCAATAGCACTTAGAGTTCCTATTTTTTGACTTGTAACAAAACCAACCACATTTTGGCCAGCCGGTAAATCACTGACGAAACGACGTATTCTAGGAATATCCTGCACATCCATCTGGGCTACAATTTCGAACTCTGTATCATTTGCTTCTGCCGATTTCACTTCATCTAAACGAACCATCACGTCACCAGCACCGCGACGATTAAGGTATAAGATCTGATAAGTATCTTGTTTATTTTTAACAACAAGCAAAAACTGACTTTGATCCGAACCATACAAAAGATAATCACCAAAGAAATTATTCGCCCAAGCATTGCTACTACCACAGCTTCGACTATCACACTCGAATAAGATACTGCGGCCGTCACTCAACATTTGTGATCGGTAGTGAGTATATACATCAGACAAAAGCGCATTGCGATTGATTTTGTATAACGAAGAAAAGTAATCACCTTTCAAACGAATAACCGTTTCAGGCTCCCATCCACTGCCAGCACGGCGAATTTTACTCAAAGGAATTTCTACAAACTGCTCAGCTTGAGAATTACTTTTAACTAACTGTGCATCACGATAAGGCTCAATCCCTAATACCCCCGCAAAAGAAACACTACTAAAAGCAGCCAATAGGCACAACACGCCTCGAAACTTAACCATACAACCTTCCTTTCATCCCAACTAAGGATGGGCTAACGCATTAGTTTTGATCAATAAATCGCTGAATTTCAGTTGCTACTGCAAAGCAACTCTCCGGTTCAAGGTGAAAATGGTGATTACCTTCAAGCCATTTTAACTTTATCCATGGAAATTGAGCCGCGCGCTTTTCAACTAACTGATGATCATTCTGATAAATCCCATCTTTAGCAACCAAAGCCAAAGTTGGGCATTTAATTTCCTGAATAAAGGCCTGAACGCTTTCTTCATCCATCCGAAATGGCGAAGGAAAGGTCAACTTTCCATCATGACGCCACGTCCAAATCCCATCAGCATTTTGCTTAGCACCACGTTCAACTAACACTTTTGACGCGAATTTGGACAATTGAGTGAAACCATCCATTCGAGCAAGTACCATATCTTCTTTCGTTTGATAGCTTGTATCCCTACCCAAGCGATATTTGGCCATTTTATTAACAGCTCGTTGTAACGTCACCACACGATCCGCTGGCGCCCCACTCAAGGGCCCCATATTATCAAGCACAATCAGTCCGCGAACCTTATCAGGAGCAATAGCAGCCACCAACATAGCAACAGCACCGCCCATACTATGACCAATTAACCAAACACTTTGCTTGGATTGGTTTAAAATAGACACCACATCCAAAACATAATCCCATAAATGATAAAAACTTCCCGCTGGTCGATGTAAAGACAAGCCATGTCCAGCAAGATCTAATGCAACATGAGAAAAATCGGAGAGATGAGGAGATAAGTTAGAAAAACTAGCTGCATTATCAAGCCACCCATGTAGCGACAATACTTTAAATGCCGAGGTATTTTTAGGCAGCCATTGCAAAGCAGCTATTTCAGTATGCGCAAGCTTATAAACGATTTCATTTCCCATATTTACTTTTAACCAACCCACTAAATTCAATTAAATAATTTATGATGGTGAAATACACCAACAGAATTGACAGCATGCTCCGGCAAAAAACTCACCTTCTACAGAAGCTAACGTCGCCGTCGTCATCGAAAAGCTAACCGGCAAGGGCTCATCAACCAAAAAGTCCACAAACTGATGTGCAAAAGGCTGATGTGTAACCAATAAAATGGATTCATAGGGCAGATCATTTAGCCAAGTAGCCACATCCATGCTTTGGCCTTCCGGGGTAATTAGAGGGCAGTTTTCAACCTCAACAGAAACATCAAGATCGGCCAAAAAGACTTTTGCAGTTTGCTGCGCCCTAACATAAGGACTAACAAAAACCACATCAAACATCTCACTCTTATTACGAAAAGCTCGAGCAGCTGTTTTTACTTCAGCCACTCCAAGCTCTGTCAGCTCACGAAGTTCATCTTGATCATAACCATACGGTTGAGCATTTCCATGGCGCAATATATATAGGCGCTTAAGCTTCTTCATCCGAATTTACCTGAGGCCATGGCTGAAATGGGAAAGGTTTTTCTTCTGACTCAAAAGACAAAAATGAGAAAATCTGACCGATGAAAGCTGTCACACTTTTTAACCAAGAAGACAAAGTGACTGGCTCATACTTGGAGCCTAATTTCACCAAGCTTACCAAAACAAGCAAAACACCAAATACAGTGACAGCAATATTCAAAACCACCCAATACAGCAGCATAAAAATCACACGAAACCAAAAACCTTGATCAGCATAACCTGGCTTAGACATTGTTATTCCCCTCATTTGTCGCAAATTCGACATCCCATTTTTGCTCGCCAGTCATCATTGAACCAATCAATGATTCCAGCGTAGCACCTTCAAACAATAATTTAGACAAACCTTCTGCAAGAGGCATATATAAGCCATGTTTATGGGCTTCATCTACCACCATTTTTAAGGTATTGACCCCTTCAGCAACCTCACCTATTCCACCAATGGCTTCATCTAAGTCTTGACCCGAACCAATAGCAAAGCCGACACGGTAATTTCGACTCAAAGGTGAAGTACAGGTTGCGATCAAATCTCCCATTCCCGCCAACCCAAGAAAGGTCATAGGATTAGCACCAAAATGCACAGCAAACCGGCTCATCTCTGCAAGACTTCGAGTCATAATCATCGACATGGTGTTTTCGCCAACATTTAGAGCTTTAGCAAGACCACACACAATCGCATAAATATTTTTTAACGCGCCGGCCAACTCAACACCTGTACTGTCGGTATTTTCATACACTCGAAAAGTAGGTGATTTCAACAACTCAATCACTCGCTGGCGAACCTTATCATCAGCACTAGCAATTACCGACCCCGTCATTTGACCTGCAGCAATTTCTTTTGCTAAGTTTGGACCACTCAACACGCCAATTTTTTGAGTAATAGGGTTTCGACGCAAAACATCGCTCATAAGTTCAAATCGATTTGGATTAAAACCCTTAGTAGTGCTAATTAATATTTTATCCGCCGTCAATAAAGGCTCAATGCGCTGAACTACTTGTTCGAATGATTTAGAAGGAATTGACACAAAAACAGTATCACTATCTCGTATTGCCTGTTCTAAATTACTGGTCGCCAGTAGTTCTCGATGCAATGGCGCATTGGGTAAATAACGACTATTCAGACCTGTCAAATTAATCTCTTCAACCTGTTCTTCATTACGCATCCACTGACTAACTTGATGACCATTTTTAGCCATGATATTGGCCAAGGCTGTGCCAAAACTACCACCACCTAATACACACACAGAATGCTTCATAATGACTGTTTCTCTTTAAAAAATATCGTCTAACTATATAAAAACGAACAATACTAAGACGAACAACTAACTTCTAATGACCTACCCCACTCTGGCGCTCTTTGCGCGAGCACATCCGACTCTGGATGCTCATCAAATGGAGTAATGAGTACGTTCAATAAACGGCGGAAGGGTAAATAGTCACCTCGTTCTGCTGCAAGAATTGCATCATGAGCTAAATAATTTCTCAGCAGGAACTTCGGATTCACTGCCAGCATAGAAGCACTCACTTTAGGCCATGCTAGATCATTTTTCATTCGTGCAAGCTCATAGCGTTCAAGCCAAGTAGACAGCCTTTCTCTATCAACCACTTCATCAAGCAAAAGCGTAAAGCCTCCCTGTTCAAAATGGCTCAATAAACGGAAAAACACTGAGTAGTCCATTTTTTCTGCGGCCAATATTGTAAATAGCTCAGGTAATAACTCATGCATATCTTGCACAGAGTTTAAGCCCATTTTGCTCATCATTAATGAATCATAGTGAGTCTGTAGCTCTAGCTCATAGCACTGCAAGATAGCGATAAGCTGATCCCGTTCAAGGAGCTTTGAAAAGCATCGCATCAAACAATTGAGATTCCACAAACCGACCCCTGGTTGCCGCGAGAACGCATAACGACCTTCATGATCTGAATGATTGCAAACCCAATCTGGCTCATAATCCTCCATAAAACCATATGGACCATAATCGATCGTTTCACCGGTAAAAGAAAAGTTATCTGTGTTCATTACACCATGCTGAAAACCGATCGATTGCCATTTGGCAATCATTCTAGCTGTACGTTTGACAACTGCGATTAACATGCTTTCTAACGGCGACTCTGTCGCCAAGCAGTCAGGGTAATAATGCGTAAGGCAATATTCAATCAGCTGATCCAATTCCGCTTGCTTACCTTGATAAAAAAAGTATTCGAAATGACCAAAGCGGATATGACCTTGCGCAACCCTAAGCAGCATAGCTCCTGCTTCTGGCGTTTCTCGGTAAACAGCCTCTCGACTATCATAAAGTGCCAAAGCGCGGGAAGAAGGCACTGACAGAGCTGTCATGGCCTCACTCGCCAAATACTCACGAATGCAAGAACGCAATACAGCACGGCCATCACCACGACGAGAATAAGGCGTCGGCCCAGCACCTTTCATATGCAAATCATATAAAAGACCATCCTGACCACGAACCTCACCCAGTAGCACACCGCGCCCATCACC
Source organism: Marinomonas sp. BSi20584 (assembly GCF_002792415.1). Lineage (NCBI taxonomy): Bacteria > Pseudomonadati > Pseudomonadota > Gammaproteobacteria > Oceanospirillales > Oceanospirillaceae > Marinomonas > Marinomonas sp. BSi20584. The sequence goes on along the minus strand of NZ_KZ454869.1, from coordinate 26,357 downwards.
TAATTGAGGTGAAAAACCACCAAACTGATGACCTGCGTAAACCATACTTAGGCTAGAAGGCAGAGCTTCTTCTCCACTTAAGATGCGTTTGGTTTCGGTAGATTTAATATCAATAGACAGAAGAGTAGCGAGCGATTGGTTAAATTCAACCAATCGCTGCTCAAAAAGTGGCTGGACAAGGGTTTTCGAAGAAAACGCCTCACCCAAACTTGCAAAATGGTGTTCTAAAATCATCTTATCTCACTTAAAAACTAAGCGATATTTATAGAGATGTATCAACCATGTACTCACAGCGGATGCTCTCACCAACGACCCTTTCGATCTCAGGAATCATAAAAGCATCATCTTCACTGGCAAAACTCACAGATTTACCGGTTTCACCACCACGACCAGTTCGGCCGATACGATGTACATAATCTTCAGGATCTTCTGGTAACGAATAGTTTACAACTAACTCTACGTTATCCACGTGAATACCACGACCAGCAACATCTGTTGCCACAAGCACTTGGATGATGCCTTCTTTGAAGTTCGCCAGGGTTTTTACACGTTTATCTTGCGCAACTTCGCCTGATAATATCGCGCAATTAATATTAGCTTTGCGTAAGCGCTCATAAAGGTCGCGTGTTTCATCACGACGGTTAGCAAAAATAATAGTTCGTTGACCGCCATTTTTTTCGATCAATTGCTGTAAAACAGGCCATTTTTGATCCGCTTCAACAGTATAAATCACTTGATCAATATTTTGATTTGTCGCTTCTTTTGGAACAACAGATACTTCTTTAGGGAAGTAAGTCCACTGCTGTGCCAGCGCTTGAATATCTTTCGGGAAGGTCGCACTAAACAGCATGGTTTGTCTTGCTTCTTTATGCGGCGTCATGCGAATAATACTTTTCACATCAGGGATAAAACCCATAGACAACATGCGGTCAGCTTCATCTAACACCAAGCATTCCACTTTACCCAATTGCACTTTGCGGCTACGAGCAAAATCCAACAAACGACCAGGCGTGGCAACCAAAATATCAACATTTTCAGTTTCTAGTGCGATCTTTTGTTTTTCATAACTCAAGCCACCCACCAAAGTTACGACGTTCAAATGACAATTCGTTGTCAGTTTTACAGCTTCATCAGCTATTTGTATCGCCAATTCACGAGTTGGTGCGATAATCAAACCTCGCGCAAAATTATTCGCTCTTTTTTCTTCAAGAGGGTAATCAAGAAAGTCACTGATCATCGCGATGAGGAAAGCAGCTGTTTTACCAGTACCTGTTTGTGCTTGACCAATAATGTCATAACCCAACAAAGTCATTGGTAAGGTTTCAGCTTGGATTTCACTACAATATTCAAAACCCATTTCAGCAATAGACTTAATGACGCGATCAGGAAGATTTAAATCATGGAAGCGCATCTTGCCTTCAACTTCAGCAACCGGAAAATCTTCTATGGACCAAATTTTAGAGTTCGCATTCCCTGCAGGTTTTGTTTCATTGCTTGATTGCGGTGCATCCGCTTGGACGCTTGCAGGGCTATCATCGTTACTTCTTGGACCCTTATTTGGGCGACGTGTACGTTTTGGTTTTGCTGTGGTTTCTGATGGTGCTTCTTGAGTTTGGTTTTCCATATTGGAATCTATACGCTTCTATTGTGTTTTGAGGTTAATAATCTGTGCAAGGAGTGTACCTAATTGGTAAAGCTTTATCACCCCTTGCTTACGCTTTGTTGAAGCAAGCTACTGATACTTATACGGTGGTAAGCTATTAATTAATTGCTTACCATAACGTTTAGTTCTCAGACGCTTGTCTAAAATATGTATTTCACCTGAGTCTTTTTCGCTTCTTAATAGTCGCCCTGTTGCCTGCACTAAGCGCAAAGAAGCATCTGGTATGGTAATTTCCATAAAGGGGTTGCCACCACGTTTTTGAATCCATTCTGCTAGCGTTGCTTCGACTGGATCATCTGGCACCGCAAAAGGAATTTTAGCAATGTACACACAGGTTAAATAATCACCTGGTAAATCTACACCTTCGGCAAAGCTGGCTAAGCCAAGCAATAAACTGCCTTTCCCTTCATCAATGCGAGATTTATGCGAATCCAAAATAACGCGCTTAGATTGCTCACCTTGCATCAAAAGTATTTCTTGTAATCCTGCAGACACAGACTGAGCCACTTCCTCCATCTGACGACGGGAAGAAAACAACACTAAACTGCCCTTTTCTGTGTTCACATGCTTATCTAAATAAGCAACAATTTCGGCGGTATGTTGCTCAACTCTATTTGGCTCATGCTCCATATCTGGAACGACCAAAAGCCCATTTTCTTGGAAATTAAATGGGCTAATAACGCGCAAATACTCACTCTCACGAGGAACGCCTGATCGCATATTAAAACGATGAAATTGATTAAGCGCCGTTAACGTAGCTGATGTCACTACCGCACCGAAACATTTATCCCACAACTGCTGCTTTAATGTGTTTGCGGCAAGAATCGGAGAACCGCCCAGTTCAATATCTTGCTCCATCCCTTGACCAGATAAAACTAGCCAGCGTGCATTAGGCGGATAGTTTTGATCATCAACTGTAGAATACAAACGCCAAAGCCCAATACATTGCTCTAAGCGACCAAGAATGACACCTAAAATAGGCTGCCAAGTTTCTGCAGTTTCAGGTGTTACACCCATCCCTTCATTTTGTTTAGTCTTTTTACATTCGTCTTGGATGCTTTCAATGTTGTTAAACAACTTTTGATAAGACGTCTGTAAACTGTATGCCAGCTGGCGTAATTCATCTGGAATTTGGCCAAACTCGAAACGGTGCTGATTATTTTCTTGATCCAACCCCAAACCCTGAATATAAGGCGCTAACCCCTGCTGGGCATATTGGATAAAGTTCACAATACTTTGTATTTGCTGTGGGATTTTTAGTAGCAGCTGACCTGTTACACTGACATCGTCTGTTAACTCTTGCTTCAAGTTAACCAGATTTTTTTCTAATTGGCGTAACCAAGTAATACTTTGCTGCAAACGAACTTCATGACGAAAGTGCCCTATCGCTTTATCAGGAAGATGATGACCCTCATCAAAAACATAGATGGTTTCTTTTGGCGGGGTAAGAATCGCGCCACCACCCAATGACAAATCGGCCAATACCAAATCATGGTTGGCAACAATCACATCAGCCACTTCGATTTCAGCACGCGCTTTAAAAAACGGGCAGGCGGAATAATTAGCACAATTACGGTTAGTGCATTGCTGATGATCTGTGGTTAAGCGACGCCAATCTTGATCACGAACAATACCAGCCCAATTGTCTTTATCACCATCCCAGTCACCTTTTTGCAAAGCAGCATCCATCTCTTGATAAAGAACAGTATTAATATCATCGGAATGAAGGTGCTGCTCGAAAAGTCCAGCGAACATATCGTCCATTGCTTGCTCTTCTGAGCTCAAGAAGCCCTCAAGATTATTCAAGCACAAATAACGTCCTCGCCCTTTAGCAAGCGTGTACTTAAAAGTCAGCTCCGTATGTTCAAGCAAATCAGGCAACTCTTTATGCAAAATCTGCTCTTGAAGCGCAACCGTAGCAGTAGAAATAATTAATTTAAGACCACGAGCTTTCGCGATAGGAATAGCCGCAAGGCAATATGACAAAGTTTTACCCGTGCCTGTTCCTGCCTCAATTACGGCAACATGCTTTTCTTCAAGGCGCTCGCCTTCCGAGTCTTGTTTAATGTTACCCAAAGTTCGAGCGATCGCACCAATCATCTGGCGCTGTCCAGCCCTTGGTTTATGGGACTTCGCATCCAAAGATGCTCGGTATGCAAGTTGAATCTGTTTTTTTAGTTCGTCTGAAAGCATTTATATCATTGAGTATAGTTAGGAATGCTGTATATAATAACAGTAACTGTATAAACAACCAGATAACCTATGATTAAATTAACCAAAAGACAATCTGACGTACTAGAAACCATTCGCGAATTTATTAGTGAAACAGGTTTTCCACCAACCAGAGCAGAAATAGCACGCCGGCTTGGGTTTAAATCTCCTAACGCTGCTGAAGAGCACCTAAAAGCCTTGAGTAAAAAAGGTGCAATAGAGATGCTTTCTGGCGCGTCAAGGGGAATACGCTTAGTTGATCGTGCATCAAATGATGACCCCACAAACAACCTTGGCTTACCTGTCATAGGCAAAGTTGCTGCAGGTTACCCTATTTTAGCCCAAGAAAACATTGCTTCTCATGTAAACATCCCAGCAAATATGTTCTCCCCACAAGCCGATTATTTCTTATCTGTCTCAGGTACCAGCATGAAAGACATCGGAATAATGGAAGGCGACTTATTAGCAGTGCATAAAACAACTACTGTGCGTAACGGCCAAATTGTCGTTGCTCGCATTGGTGACGAAGTAACAGTTAAACGTTTCGAACAAAAAGGCAGTATTGTTCGACTTATTCCTGAGAACGAAGAGTTCAATGACATCATTGTCGACCTTGAAAGCGAAGAGTTCGCCATTGAAGGCTTATCAGTTGGTGTGATTCGCCAAGGACTTTAAGTAGCCGCTACCTCATCAACACCATACCAATAAAAAAGCGAAGCATATGCTTCGCTTTTTTATGTAAACCTACGCCTCACACCAACAACACAGACTTAATGCAGAATCTTAGGACGAAAATCTTCGTCATCAAGATATTCCGAATCTTCGTCAAAAAACGAATCATCTGAATAAACAAAATCAATTCCTGCATGGAACATGCATTTTGCCAATTCAAAATAACGATCCTTTAAATAAGATCGAGTATCATCTGATATCTGCAATGTTGCTAGTGGAACGGTTTCCTCACCATCTTCACTGGCTGGACGCAGCACAATATCGCCATTATCCAGCTCAACAATTTCTAGGTAGGATTCTTTCATATTCAATACTCTGATGACTCTTCTCTAAAACGTAACACCAATTCGACCAACTTGGCCAAATAAAAACTCACGGACGCGCCAGCGTCACTTCCACGGCCAATTAGACTATCACTTTGCACTACTGACGACATAGAGGTACGACATTCAAACTGAACCAAATATGCCTGGTTCAATTGAAAGCACCAAGAATCAGTACGTGACAACAAATCAGCGAGCTCCGCCAGCACAGGAACAACAATCTGCTTATCTTCTGACTCAGCTAATAGTTTAGCAACATCCAGAGATCCAGATAACGAATACGCTGCATTCACTTCTTTTAGCAGACCATTAAGAGCACTTCTTAACTGAAAAATAGCCGAGCTTTCCAGCCCGACCCTTAGCCACGCTTCATCACTATCTTGGCTCTGCTTAATAAAGCGTCTTGCCGTGTCTAGTTTTTGATTGGTTAAGCTAGCTAAACTGGCACCACTCATTTTTTCTTACCTTCCTCAATCACCCATTTAGAGCCGACATAAAATGCTTTCCAGCCTGTTGGCTTACCTTCCTCTTCCGTCATGACATATTGCTCTTTCGTCTTGCGGCTATATCGAATAATGGCTGGGCGACCTTCAGAATCTTTTTTAGGCGCTTTTGCAAAAAAGTGATATTTAGGATCTATTTGATCCATATATGGAAGCAATTCTTCAACCAATGGGGCACGAGTTTCACGCTTGCGTGGGAACTGACTTGCCGCCAAGAACAAGCCCGTTGCACCGTCACGAAGCACATAATGATCTTCTACTTTTTGACAAGCAAGATCTGGCATTGGCACTGGATCCATCTTTGGTGGCGCAGCTTCACCACTCTTCAATAACTTACGAGTGTTTTTGCATTCATCATTAGTACAGCCAAAGTATTTACCAAAACGACCGGTTTTAAGCTGCATCTCTGATCCGCACTTATCGCATTCAAGTGTCGGGCCATCATAGCCTTTAATTTTAAAGACTCCAGTTTCCACTTCGTAACCAGAACAAGCCGGATTGTTACCACAAACATGAAGCTTGCGATGCTCATCCATCAAATAACTGTCCATGGCCGATCCACAAATCTTGCAGCGATGCTTATTGATAAGCGCTTTAGATTCACCCTCTTCATCATCTACAGCAATGGCTTCGTCGCCACGAATAAGATTAATAGTCGCTTTGCAGCGCTCTTTGGGAGGCAAAGCATATCCAGAACAAGACATAAATACGCCTGTGCTGGCAGTACGGATCTGCATCGGGCGAGAACAAGTCGGACACTCAATATCGGTCGGTGTTGGCTCATTCAGCATCATACCGCCATCTGGCGACTCTGCCTTAGCTAACACCGAGCTAAAATCTTTATAAAACGCATTAAGCGTTTTAATCCAATCTTTATTACCTTGTGCAATTTCGTCTAGCTGTTCTTCCATTTGGGCCGTAAAACTGAAATTCATCAAAGAATTAAAGCTATCAACCAAACGTTCAGTAACGATATCACCCATTTTTTCCGCGTAAAAACGACGGTTTTCAACACGTACATACCCACGATCTTGAATCGTAGAAATGATAGATGCGTAAGTTGATGGACGACCGATTCCACGCTTCTCAAGCTCTTTAACCAAACTTGCTTCGCTAAAACGCGCAACAGGTTTAGTAAAATGTTGCTCAGGCAATAATTCTTTAAGAGCCAAATATTCACCCTGACCTACGTCAGGCAAAATATTATCTTCGCCTTTTTTAGCAACCGTCTGCATAGCACGAGTATAACCATCAAAGCGCAAAATACGCCCTTTAGCTTTAAACTCGTATTCACCACTAGTAACAGTTATGGTCGTTGACGTGTATTCTGCTGGCGTCATTTGACACGCCATGAATTGGCTGCGAATCAAATCATACAAACGATGTGCATCTTTCTCCATGCCGAGCAAGTCATCAACACGTACGGTAACATCAGAAGGTCGAATCGCTTCATGCGCCTCTTGAGCACCTTCTTTACTGCTGTAACGTATCGGATCAGCAGGCAAATAAGCCTCGCCAAAGCTGGAAAGAATATACCCTCTTAACGCCTCAACCGCGTCAACACTCAAATTGGTCGAGTCAGTACGCATGTAAGTGATATAACCGCCTTCATACAAGCGCTGTGCTAGCATCATGGTCTTCTTAACACCATAGCCTAAACGAGTACTTGCCGCCTGCTGTAACGTAGAAGTGATGAACGGCGCAGATGGCTTGCTGCTTGTCGGCTTATCTTCTCGACTACTAACAAGGTATTTCGCATCATTTAAGCGAGCAACATGCTCATCAGATTGCGCCTTGTTAACTGGACGATATTCTTTGTCTTGGTATTTTGCAGCCTCGAATTTAATGACTTCTTTCGATGGCGTCGCAAGCATTGCATCTAATTCCCAGAACTCATCAGGAATGAAAGCACGGATTTCTTTTTCACGTTCAACGATTAAGCGAACTGCAACGGACTGAACTCGCCCAGCAGATAAACCTCTCGCTACTTTTGACCAAAGCAAAGGTGACACCATAAAGCCAACTACTCGGTCCAAGAAACGACGAGCTTGTTGAGCGTTTACACGATCCATGTCTAATTCAGATGGCGTGTCAAACGCAGCTTTAATGGCTTTTTTTGTAATCTCGTTAAATACCACACGCTTATAGCGACTATCATCACCACCAATAGCTTCACGAAGATGCCAAGCGATTGCTTCTCCCTCTCTATCCAAATCGGTTGCGAGATAGATGGTGTCAGCATTTTTTGCCAAACGTTTTAGTTCATCGACAACTTTTTCTTTACCTGGCAGAATTTCATAGTGAGCTTTCCAGTTGCTCTCTGGATCAACCCCCATTCTAGAAATCAACTGCTGACGTGATTTGCTACTTTTATACTCAAGTTTTTCTTCCGGACTCATTTTACGCGTCAAAGCAGCCTGCTTTGCACGCTCTTGAGGCGTAGAGGTGGCAGTTGTACCTGAAGGCAGGTCACGTATGTGCCCGACACTAGATTTGACAATAAAGTCGTTGCCCAGGTATTTGTTGATGGTTTTCGCCTTAGCAGGCGATTCCACGATAACCAGTGATTTTCCCATTGAACTGTGTAAGCCTTTTAATAAAGTAGGTCTGCAAATCCACGTTGCACGAAGTTTAATCTCTAGGGGCGCTGATATTAAGCAAACACCTTTTATATGACAAGCGATCCCTGTATTGTTTCACACATTATATCTTGCTGAACTTAGTATTTCTTATTTAACATACTGAATTCGTTGCTTAAGGACAATCATGGCTACCCTCCAAATATTAACAATTGCATTTTTGATCATTATTGTACTTTTATCTGTGGTCATTGGATCAAGAGCACATCAAAAAGAAAAAGAAATCACTCAAAGACGTGTAAAACAATTGCAACTGTCAAATCGCGCGGATCGTGTCGAACAACATATCCGCGGTTTAAAAGATATTAATACCGATACCATTGCCACCGATGTGCTTTATGATTTCTATCTAGACACACTTCGAGAGCTTCTGCAATATTCCGATGATCCCGAAAAGATTGAAGTTCGCATTGCAACCGCCGAAGAAGGCAGGAATAACGACCCCGTTCCATTCAATCCAGAACCTGAACCTTTTAGCTTCCAAGAAAAAAGCAACTACAAAGAGCGCCTTACTAAACTTGCTAAAATGTTGCTTTATTTACGCCGAAAAGGACGTATTAGTAATACGCATTATCAAGCCTGCTACGAATATCTGCGCTGGCTTAACTTGTGGATTCAATTAAATCGCCAAATGGTTCAAGCAAATAAAAACTTTGCTGGTGGAGACATGCGCGTAGCACAAACTCTTTATGGGGTAATTTTGTCGCACATTAAATCCGATGCCACAGAGCGCCCAGAAAAAAACACCCTCAAAAACTTCGTAACAGATCGAATGAAACAGATACTGTCACCTAAAATTGAAGCGATGAAAGCCAGTGATAACCCAGAAGAAGTATTGAGTGAACTCCTTCACAACCTAGAAATACCTAAGAATTCTTAATTCAATATTATTAACACCATAATAAGCGTCACTCTTATTTCTAATTAGGGACGCTTTTTACTTCAGCCAATGAAAACACCAGTGTAGCCAACTCATCCAAAACCGACTCATCACCAGCCTCATCCCAATACAATGACACACACTCAGGTGTGATTTTTACCCCTACAAGCAATGCTCCGTATTTTTCTAATGCTTTTTGGGCATCAGCAGCCAGTGCAAATAAGTCACTAGACCACCACCCACTAAGCAGGGCATTATATTTCCATACTTCATAAGGTAGCAGCCAAATACAATCAGGCAATGAAGTTACAGGTTTCAGCCGATAAAAAGAATAGGCAATCGTTTTTTGCCTATTCATTGATTTATCCCACTTGTCAGGAAGGTCAATTGATGTAAGCTGAACAGTAAGACCAAGTTTTCGAGCATGCATGCGTAAAGCCATGCGTTGACGCTCTTTTTTAGGAGGCATAATCCATAACGCCGACCCCATTAATGATAGTGTAATAAAAATAACAATAAGAGCGGTCATATTTTAATGTCTCTCTAGTTTTAAACTAAAATAAATTAATCGAGCCAAATTTGGAGGTGTTCTATGATGTATAGCAGAATTTTACTCGCTGTTGACCTAACTGATGAAAGTATTAAAGTAGCTAATAAAGCCGTCGCGCTATGCAAAGCAACGGGTGCGGAACTTACCATACTCCATGTTATTGAATCACTCAATTACGCCTATGGTGGTGATGTACCAATCGATATCACAGATATTCAAGCACAATTACAAGAAACTGCTAAAGAGCGCATTGCCATCCTTGAAGCCCAATTGGACGTTCCAGTTCAAGAAAGCTGTATTTCACAAGGCGGCATAGAAAGCGAAATACACCGTATTGCTGAAGAAAAACGAGTCGATCTTATTGTTGTAGGAAGTCATGGTCGTCATGGTCTTGCTCTATTATTAGGATCCACAGCAAATGGCGTTCTTCATGGCGCACCATGTGACGTATTAGCAGTTAAAGTGGTAAAAGACAAAGACTAGCAACAATTAGTCATATAATAAAAAGGCGATGGATTACATCGCCTTTTTATTATTCTCAATTTACTACTTTAACTTCTGGTCCAAGTCGTCCCTTCTCGACTATCAAGAAGTTCAATTCCTTGACTAGCCAGTTCATCACGAATTTCATCGCTACGAGCAAAGTTTTTGTCTTTCCGAGCTTGAGTTCTTTCGTCGATCAAAGCCTGTATTGCCACCTCATCTAATCCTTCAGACACAGTGCTGTTTTGCAAAAAGTACTCTGGATCTTGATACAACAACCCAAGCAATTCTGCCAAAGAGCGTAACTCCGCAGCCAGCACCAAGGCCTTATCTGCATCTTCTGTTTTTGCTTTATTTAGCTCACGAACTAGCTCAAACAACACAGAAACAGCGACTGCAGTGTTAAAGTCATCCTTCATGGCCTCTTCAAAGCGCTCAGTAAAGACGGTTGGCTCGAATGACTCAGCAACCTGCTGTTGACGTAAAGCAGTGTAAAGGCGCTCTAAAGCAACCTTAGCCTCTAGCAAACTTTGATCTGAGTAATCAATCGCACTGCGATATTGGCTTGAAACCATCAGGTAGCGAACCACCTCAGGATTAAACTTGGCCAATACATCGCGCACGGTGAAAAAATTACCCAAAGACTTGGACATTTTTTCGTTGTTAACACGAACTGCACCACAGTGCATCCAATAGTTCACATAGTCTTTGCCTGTCGCCGCCTCTGATTGAGCAATTTCGTTTTCGTGATGAGGGAACTTAAGATCAGGCCCACCACCATGAATATCAAAATGACTACCAAGACAATTAGTCGACATAGCAGAACATTCAATATGCCAACCAGGACGACCATCACCCCAAGGAGAAGACCAAGACACTTCGCCAGCTTTCGCTTGTTTCCACAAAACGAAATCCGCTGGATGCTCTTTTGCCACCTCAACATCAATACGCGCACCAGCCAACATATCTTCAAGCTTACGGTTATTTAATTTGCCGTAATCTTTGAATTTAGTGGCTCGATAATAAACGTCGCCAGAAGTGCCCTGATAAGCAAAACCTTTATCAATAAGGATTTGCACCATATCGATAATTTCTTGCATAAACTCAGTCGCCTTTGGCTCACGATCTGGCATTTTATTGCCAAGACGCAGTTCATCTTCGCGCTGCGCAGCAATCATGCGCTCAGTCAACGACTGAGTTGATTCGTTATTTTCTTCTGCACGCTTAATAATTTTGTCGTCAACATCAGTAATATTGCGAACGTAATTCAGCTCATAGCCAAGATGACGAATAAAACGCGAAATAATATCAAAGGAGATCATCGCGCGAGCATGACCAATGTGACAGAAGTCGTATACCGTGTTACCACAGACATACATCCCCACTTTGCCCTCTTCAATTGGTTTGAAAATTTCTTTCTTCCCGCTTAGGGTGTTGTAAATCTTCAACATGCGCTTAATTTCCTTTTGCTTCGATTTTCGCCCAAGAGTCACGTAATGTCACAGTACGGTTAAATACCATACCGTCTTCTTTCAGATCGCGACAAAAATACCCTTCACGCTCAAACTGGAAGCCTTGACCTTTGTCAGACGTCAACAAAGATGGCTCAACTTTAGCATTTGTTAATACCGTCAAAGACTCTGGATTAATAAAGTCTAAGAAGTTCTTATCTTCATAATTTGCATCAGGTGCTTCGTTTACGAATAAGCGATCATAAAGATTAACTGTTGCATCTACTGCATGTTTTGCGCTCACCCAATGAATCACACCTTTTGGTTTGTAATCTTCAGGATTCACACCAAGAGTGTTTTCATCATAGCGACAAAGTAGTTCAACCACTTCGCCCGCTTCGTTTTTGATCGCTTCATCACAAGTAATGACGTAACCGCCACGAAGACGAACAGCACCATCCAGTGTCAAACGTTTCCATTTACGAGGTGGCACTTCAGCAAAATCAGCAGCGTCTATGTATAGATCTTTGCTAAACGGCACTTCGCGAGTACCCGCTTCTTCGCTTTTCGGGTGATTACCTACGGTGAAGATTTCTTCTTTGTCTGCTGGATAGTTGGTCAAGGTCACCTTAATTGGATTTAAAACGACCATGACTCGATTTGCGCTCGCATCCAGATCTTCACGAATAGCATGTTCGAGCATGCCAACATCTACAACGCTGTCAGACTTGGTCACACCAATGCGCTCACAGAAGTTGCGGATAGACAGCGACGTATAACCACGACGGCGCAAACCAGAAATCGTTGGCATACGAGGATCATCCCAACCATGAACATGTTTTTCGTCTACCAGTAACTTCAACTTACGTTTGCTTGTTACCGTGTAGTTCAAATTCAAACGCGCAAATTCAATTTGCTGCGGATGTGCCGTATCTAATGTCTCTAGAACCCAATCGTACAATGGACGATGGTCTTGGAATTCAAGCGTACATACAGAATGCGTAATATTTTCTAATGCATCGGACAAGCAATGAGTAAAGTCGTACATGGGGTAGACACACCATTTGTCACCCGTTTGGTGATGGTGTACATGACGAACTCGATAAATGATCGGATCACGCATATTGATGTTTGGGCTTGCCATATCTATCTTGGCACGCAAAACAACTTCGCCGTCTTTATACTTACCGTTTTTCATGTCCATAAAGATGGCCATATTTTCTTCAACGGTACGATCACGGAATGGGCTGTTTTTACCTGGCTCTTTTAAGGTGCCACGGTATTCGCGCATTTGCTCAGCATTAAGCTCACAAGCATAAGCTTTGCCTGCTTGAATAAGCTGCACAGCAAAATCAAATAACTGATCAAAATAGTCTGAAGCAAACTTAGGTTCGCCTTTCCATTCAAAACCAAGCCACTCAACATCGCGTTTAATAGATTCAATGTATTCAACACTTTCCTTCTCTGGGTTAGTGTCATCGAAACGTAGATTACATTGACCATTGTAACGCTGCGCTAAGCCAAAATTAAGGCAAATAGATTTAGCATGGCCAATGTGTAAGTAGCCATTTGGTTCAGGTGGAAAGCGAGTAAGAACCTTACCGCCATGCTTGCCTGATTCGTTATCTTTATCAATGATTTGGGTAATGAAATTACTTGGTTTAGACGTTTCTGACATGTTTGATGTAAGTCCCGATAAGTGTTGGTCTAACAATATTGTTACTTCGACCGACAAGTATATAGTATTTAGGTTTGCATGGGATATTGAGCAGAAAATCTTTTCTGCCTTTTTCTCTTTTTTTTATAAAGAAAATCCGTATTTCGCCGCAAAGAAAACCAAAACGCCCACTAAAATAGTCAGCAGCTGTTGCTGACGCCAAATACCCACAACAAAAGCCGCCAACGCACCAAGTAACCAAGGATTAGATGACGAGAAATCCACGTGCTGATTCGGCATCAAAATCATCGGCGTAATGATTGCAGTCAAAACCGCAACTGGAACAAACTTTAACGCTTTTTCAATAAAAGCAGGCATAACAACTTTGTCCGCTCGCGCGAACAGAACAAACCGCACACCAAAAGTAACAACAAACATACCCAGAATTATGAGAGACCCTTGCCATAAAGTCATTTGCTCACCTCTTGCATATTCTCATTTGAGTCCGAAATTGTTTTATTAGTAGAATCCACCACATACCCCATCACCACACCAATTACTGCAGAGACCAACAATCCTAAATTATTTGGCAGACCAGATAATATGATTGAAGATGCACCTGCACTTAATAAACACAACCAAAATGCTTTATGTTTTAAATATGGCGTAATGATTCCAACAAAGGTCGCTACCATAGCAAATTCCAGTCCCCATTCGCTCATACCGGGAATTAGCTCTCCAGACAACACACCTAAAATGGTAGTCACATTCCACATTACATAAAACGAGAGAAAAGAACCTAGATAGACCTTGTGTCCATTTTTTTCATCGGCCGCTCCCACTTCATACATTGGACGAACGGCAGCATAAGTTTCATCAATCAACCCAAAGCCCATAATAATTCGCATTGGCATTGGTAGATGCTTCACAAATTTGACCAAATCCGCGGCGTATAAAAGATGACGAAGATTAACAATAAAGGTGGTCGAAATAATTACCCATAAAGGAGCGTGTAGTGCTATTAATCCAAGTGCAACAAATTGCGCTGAGCCCGCAAAAACAAAAGCTGACATAGCCACAGCAAACCAAGGACTCAACCCATAACTCGACGCTAACGAACCAAAAAGCAAACCAAAAGGAATACCGCCAATAATCATAGGTATGGAGGCTACAGCACCTCGTCGCATATGTTGCATTGTATTCATGAAGGATCTCGATGCATTTTTAATATTAATGATTTTTCCATATAGACATCCGCTCTTGCGTACAAAGAAGGATTGGGAAATGGCTTCTCAACAAAACCATTTTTATCATAGAGACGCCTTGCCAATTTTAGGCACGACGCTGTCTCTAGCGACAACACAGAAAAGCCGCCTTGAGTAGCAAAATCAATAGCAGTAGACAGCAAACGTTGAGCAATTCCTTTTCCTTGAGCGTGCTCAGCAACTGACAATTTAAATACTTCACCTCTTTTATTATCCAAAGCACTGTCTTTCAGAGGAGCAAAAGCAATGGTTCCAACGACAGAATCTACCGATTTTGTTTTGCGAATCGCCACCCAAACCACACCGCCTTTTTCAATAACTTCTTCTTGCGGATTACTCAACACGATCCGATCTTTCTCTGCAATCTGTTCTGGAAAATATCGCTCAAGCCAAGCCATATTTAGATCATAAAACGCTTTATCATGCTGACTTTCTAGCGATACAATTTGAATAGATTCTAAGCGGTCTAGCACTTTATCCGCTAAGCTTCCGCCTAAAACCTGCGATTCCAAATAAGACAGGCCGTTCATAAAATTATCACTAGAAAAAGCCGTCATTTTTTCAAGGATGATTTTCATTTCATGTAAGACGGGCTCCACACGAAGCATAGCACTTAAACCAAACTCAGAAAGGCGTAAGGAAGATCTTCGCTGATCTTGCTCATCCACTGTTTTCTCTAACAGCGCTTCTTTGATCATCTTAGTAGTTTGCTTGCTCACCGCAGGGTGACTTAGATGCAAACGGTCAGCAATTTCCATCACAGATAAACTTCCCGTTTTCTGCAACAACCTAAGAATAGGAAAATAGGTTGCCGAAATAGGTATATCGCACTGGGAATAAATTTCTTGCACTTGAATAAACAAATGATCACTTAATCGCTTTAATCGACTGCCAAGTGTTAGTACTCCGAACTGTTCCATGAAGTTTCCAGCATATAAAATTTTTACAATAGAGTAAGGTCGACCAAAAAATAGGTAACCAGTTACGGATATAAAAATATCGCAAAGTTCTAATCGTTACAAGCACAACTTCCTCTTAGATTTCTAGTTTGAGTTATTGGCTGTCTGCTATACTCCGCGTTTTATAAACTCTGGCCTTGTTACTGTCATTTTTGCAGTACCAAATAAGGCTTATTTTGAGGAACCAAAAGATGTCTGAAAAAGCTGTCGTTGTGTATTCAGGAGGAATGGATTCTTTTACCGTTCTGAATACGGCAATTCAAAACGGACTAGATGTTTATGCTTTATCTTTTAACTACGGACAAAAGCACAGCAAAGAATTAGAGGTCGCCGCACAGGTATGTCGTGAATTAGGCGTTTCTCATAAAATTATTGATATCACCGCAATTAATAGTTTAATGGCAAACTCATCGCTAACTGGCGATACTGAAATTCCAGAAGGCCATTATGAAGACGACAACATGAAGTCTACCGTAGTACCAAATCGCAACATGGTTTTGCTTTCAATGGCAATTGCTTATGCTGTTTCGTTAGAAGCTGGCAAAGTCTATTACGGTGCTCATTCTGGCGATCATCATATTTACCCTGATTGCCGTCCAGAGTTTGTGGAAGCCATGAACGCGGTATCTAAAATTGCCAACTACCAGTCTGTAGAAATCGTCACTCCGTTTTTACATTCTTCAAAGGGCGAAATTTTAAAAACCGGATTGAAAATGGATCTCGACTATGCCAACACATGGACTTGTTACAATGGCCGTGAAAAATCTTGTGGTAAATGTGGTGCCTGCTACGAACGCCTAGAAGCGTTTGCTGAACAAGGTAAAACAGATCCATTGGATTATGAAGTTTAACCACCGAGTTAAACAAATTACTTATTCTGATTTTAGTGTGTTTGTTTTAGTGCTGATTGGTTTTTGTTCCACAAATGTCCAATTTTAGTCATTAAATTATCAACTAAAGTTATAACCCTTACCTCGACTGTTTTCGAGATGTAATAGGTGTAACCAAATGTATTCTATTAAAGAAGCCTTTTATTCATTACAAGGCGAAGGCGCTCATGCTGGTCGCCCTGCTCTATTTTGCCGTTTTACCGGCTGCAATTTGTGGTCTGGTTCAGAAAAAACGCGCGCCACATCTGAATGCCAATTTTGTGATACTGATTTTATCGGAACAAATGGGCAACATGGCGGAAAATTTAAAACCGCCGAACAATTACGCACCCATATAGATGTGCTTTGGCCTGGCGGTCAAGGACATAAATACGTTGTTTTTACTGGCGGCGAACCCGCTCTTCAGCTAGACGATGAGCTCATCGTTGAAATGAAACAGCATGGATATACCATCGCGATTGAAACGAATGGAACAATGGCATTACCCGATGGGATTGATTGGATATGTGTTAGCCCTAAAACAGCTAAACCTTTGGTTGTAACCAAAGGAGACGAACTCAAGTTGGTTTATCCGCAGTCACATATATCCCCAGATTACTTTGAAACACTGGATTTTTCACATTTTTATTTACAGCCCATGGATCAAAGCCACCTAACAACGGATCAAATCCCACTCATTGATACGCAACAAGCCACTTTACACTATTGTTTATCGCATCCGCGGTGGCGTCTTAGCTTACAAACACATAAAATGCTCAATATCGATTAAGCATTGAATACGATTTACTTATTACCACATTGTTATATTAACCATACAAGGAATCTTAAATGATCATTCTACATACAAACCACGGTGACATTCACGTTGAACTAGATTACGAAAAAGCGCCAAAATCTGCGAAAAACTTCGAAGACTATGTAACCTCAGGTTTTTACGATGGTGTTATTTTCCACCGTGTAATTAATGGCTTCATGGTTCAAGGCGGCGGTTTTGAACCAGGCATGACACAAAAAGAATCACGTACAGCGATTGAAAATGAAGCGGACAATGGCCTAAAAAATGAAATCGGCACATTGGCGATGGCTCGCACCATGGACCCACATTCAGCTTCTGCGCAGTTTTTCATCAACGTTGCAGACAACAGCTTCTTAAATCACCGCAGCAAAACTCCAGATGGTTGGGGTTACGCAGTATTTGGTAAAGTTACTGCAGGTATGGACGTAGTAAACAAAATCAAAGAAGTGAAAACAACAATGAAGTCTGGACACCAAGATGTTCCTGCAGAAGACGTTATCATTGAAAGCGCTGAATTAGTAAAAAGCGAAGGCTAATGATTCGTTATTTTATTTCAGATTTACATCTAAGTGATAAACGCCCGGATCTTATCCGAGCGTTTATACGAATGAGCAAAGAACTTATTTCACGCGATGAAAAGGCCGAACTCTATATTTTAGGTGACTTCTACGAAGCTTGGATCGGTGACGATTATCAGGCAGATTGGAATACTCAAATAGAAAATGCCTTGGCAGAAATATCTCAGTCAGGAATCGCTTTGTATTTTTTGCATGGCAACCGAGATTTCTTGATTGGTAGCGATTGGATTAACCGTGTAGGTGCTAAACTCATTCATGAGCAAACCAAATTACCTCTTGAAAGTTGTACTGTACTACTAACACATGGTGACGAATACTGCATAGAAGATACTGAGTATCAAGCGTTCAGAAAAACGGTACGTTCTAGCGCATGGCAAGAACACATTCTCGCTATGCCACTTGAGCAACGTATCTCGCTAGCAGCTCAACTTCGCAATGACAGTAAATCCATGGCGACAGAAAAATCCATGGCAATCATGGATGTCACGCCATCAGCTGTTGAAGACTCTTTGTCTCAACATAACTGCAAAAGCGTGATTCATGGTCACACGCATAGACCAGACGTTCATAAAGGTGATCTCTATTTGCGCTGCGTATTAGGCGATTGGGATACCTTTGTCTGGCTAGCAAGCATTAAGGACGGTATTTATTCTCAATCAAAATCATTGGTAGAGGATTTTAACGAAAATGGGCTTGCTGGACTGCAAGAAGTTCATCGTAAAACTTTACTTATTTGTTAGCACTCTGCATCAAAACTACGCTTCACCTCTGGTTAGCACAGGCTGAAGCGTTTTCTCCCCACAAACTATAGCGTGAAATAATCAACAACCCACCTATTGCGATACAAAAACAATCCTATCGGACTTGACCGTGTATCAAAAAATAGAGAGTATTCTGCCTTACTATATTCTTTTTCGTGATCCGAAAGAGCGGTCTGGTAACTAATTCGTACGCCCAACTTACCATGTTGAGCACTACCATAAAAATAAATAAAAAGGTACAACCTTCATGTCTGATAACTATTCCTCGGCTGGATATTCTGGCTCTACTAAATCGTCACCTACTCGTGTTCAATGGTCAACTCGAATGGCATTCATTCTTGCTGCCGTCGGTTCAGCTGTTGGCTTAGGCAACATATGGAAATTTCCTTACATAACCGGCGAGCATGGTGGTGGTGCATTCGTACTAGTTTATCTAGGCTGTATTCTGATAATTGGCATCCCCGTTATGATGGCTGAAATCGCTTTAGGCCGACGCGGTCGACACAACCCAGCCCAAGGTATTGCTACATTAGCACGAGAAGCGGGTGCGCATCCTTTCTGGAAAATCATCGGGGTCATGGCATTGTTGTGTGGCTTTATGATCCTTATGTTTTATACGGTTGTGGCTGGCTGGGCATTCGCGTACGTCCCGAAAGCAGCTTCCGGAAGCTTTGTCGGAGAAAATGGAGACACGATTGGCTCCATGTTTGGCGGCATGTTGGCGGACCCTATTGCTCTAACCATCTGGATGACTGTTGTTTTGGGCTTAACTATGGGCATTGTTTTACGCGGCCTACATGGTGGACTTGAAAAAGCAATTAATTTATTAATGCCGGGCTTGCTAATTTTGTTACTGATTCTAGTAGGGTACGCAATGACCAGCGGACACTTTATGGAAGGTGTTAGCTTTTTGTTCAAAGCAGATTTTAGCAAAATGACTGGGACAGGGTTCTTAGTCGCGCTCGGTCACGCCTTTTTCACTCTAAGTCTAGCGTCAGGCGCCATTATGACTTACGGCTCATACCTACCTGAAAATGTCTCGATTGGCAAAACTACCATGATAATAGCGATCATGGACACGGTTGTTGCACTGGCTGCAGGTCTCGCCATCTTCCCACTTGTCTTTGCAAATGGTTTGGAACCGGGTGCTGGACCGGGACTGATCTTCGTAACCCTACCTATTGCCTTTGGTCAAATGCCTTTTGGCAGTACATTTGGCACTTTGTTTTTCTTATTGCTAGCGGTTGCGGCTTTGACATCAGCTATCTCAATGCTTGAGCCAACTATTTCTTGGCTAACCGAAAAATTTAAAATGACACGTTTTAAAGCTTGCATGTTAGCAGGTTCATTGCTTTGGCTTGGTGGCTTAGGTGTCGTGGTCTCTCTCAATATCGGCTCCGAATGGACACTATTCGGGAAAACATTCTTTGACATGCTTGATTATCTAACCTCCAGCTGGCTTATGCCCCTTGGTGGCTTATTGATGGCTATTTTTAGTGGCTGGATATTGAAGAAAACAGTCATGCAAGATGAGCTAGGCTTAAGCTCTACCATCATGCATCAACTCTGGTTATTTACCATGCGCTACATTACGCCATTGGCTATTATTATTGTATTCCTAAACGTATTAGGTATTGTTAATTTCTAAGGTTGCCAAAAAAATTAAGCCCAAGACCGAATTGCCTGTTGGTCTTGGGCTTATTTGATTATGCTAAGATGTAAATTTACTGCTTTAAATGATTTGTCTATCATAAATCAAAATCCCCCTAGTTTATGTTACCGCGGCTTCTGACTCCCCCTCGATAACAACTCCCTCACCCAAACCGTCTCATCTGCATTTCTAGACCTAGAAAATTCTATATTACGGTTATGCAGCATGGCCACAGCACGAAAAAAGGCGTTATTTACAATTACTGGACTTAATTGAATACCATAGGCTTGCCACCAATGTTGTTGCACTTTGCAAGTAAGTAGTTGGTACAAAAAATCTAGCTCCAGAGAGCCTTTATACATCACGTCTAAGTCCACCACAGGGTCTACTTTCGCAATTTCCAGTGCAAGCCAATACGTGACATCTGGCAGGGTTTCGCTCTTATGTATGCCCATTATATTCTCCAGAAGATCTGACTGATAATATGAGTGTAGCATCCTGCCTAAAAGTCACCATTAAGATGCGTAAGTAGATTGTGGCATTTTGTAACTTACATCAGGCTTGGTGGCCCACTGTGCATACGGAACTCTTCATCAGGTTCAGTAATAAGCTTTTCTTCTAAATCACGGAAAAAAGCCACGCGATCGTCAATTGGTTCGTTTGAATATTCTTTTGCAAGCTCAAGGTAATCTTCAAAATGTCTTGCTTCTGATTTTAGTAATGAAATATAGAACTTCGACAACTCATCATCTAGATGCGGAGCTAAGGCAGCAAAACGCTCACAAGAACGTGCCTCAACAAAAGCGCCAATAATCATGGTATCAACTAAACGCGCAGGTTCATGGGTTCGAATATGTTTTCGTAGACCATCAGCATAGCGTGAAGCCGACAAATGATCGTAGGCGACGCCACGTTTTCGCATGATTTTATGAACTTGCTCGAAATGCAATAGCTCTTCACGAGCCAAGCGAGACATTTTATGAAGCAAATTATCACGATCAACATAGCGATACATTAGACTCATAGCCGTTGAAGCTGCTTTTTTTTCACAGTGAGCATGATCATTTAATAGCAGAGTTTGATTCTCAAGAGCCCAATTTACCCATGCCTCAGGAGATTTACAGGGAAGAAATTCAACAAGCTCTGGGTACGCTGATAACATTACTCTACCTTTTTATGTTAAAAAACGTGATTATACCCTGTATTAAGCACTTAGGCAGCAACGTCTTGATTTGGATATCAAATTCGTAATGAATGATTTTTATGATCCTACAAAACTAAAAATTGGCCAACATGTTGGCGTCGAGCTAGATCCGTATGTTTTAAATTACCCTATGGATAGCCATAAAACCACTTGGGTTGCAGATCAAGGTGGACGCCCTTTTGTCCTGCGCTTCTTTCAATCCAACAAAGGCAAGGTTGAAGACTTCTTACAAAACTCTAGGAAATACGCCAGTGTAAAACACCCTGCCATCACTCCAAATTACCCTCCGTTTTATTCTAATTTGTGGGTGTTTTCATGCTCTGCTGTCTGTGGTGGCGAAAACCTCTACAGCTTTTTAGGTAAATACCCAGACGGAGCGCCTCTTAATGTCGTCATTAGTTTATTCGACAACATCGCCAAAGCATTGGATCAAGTTCACCGAAACGGCCTCTTCCATGGCCATTTGGATTTAAATTCGATTCATGTGGTTAATGGCCTAGGCTTAATGACAGGATTTGGTTCTCATAACTGGATGAAGCGAATTGAAAGCAGCGAAATGGATGTACGCTTCTTCCCTCCTGAGTATCTAAAAAAAGACCAACAACGCACAGCGGCTTCGGATAGCTTTGCTTTTATGCGACTCTTAATGGCGGCGTTATTGGGAGAATCTATCCTTGATAAAGATTTCACTACAAGCCTTCCAGACACCCACCCTAATTTAAGCGATTCTACATGGGGCCGTTTACTAAAATGGAGTCGTGAAAGCGAACGCCATCGTCCCAAATCGTTAACTGAAGTAATTCGAATCATTCGAGCCAATCTTTATAAACCAGAAGTTAGCGATAGTTCAGCAACAAAACGAGCTGTTAAACGCTATATTCGCACTTTATCTCCCATCACTATTGGTGCTGGCGTTTTTGTTACCACAAGTCTTATTGCTGCGATTGTCTTATGGCCTGATACGCCACCGCCTGAAAAGGTTGTTATCACACCCAAAGCAGTGCAGCCAGAAGTCGTAATAGAAACGCCATTCGAAGCCTTGCCACAAATCCTAGAAGAACCACTTATATCAGGAGGAACAGCGCCAAGAATTGAAAAAATCCCTCCTGCTACCTTTATAATGGGTGATCAAAGCAAAATGGGTGATGATAATGAAAAGCCAGCTCATGAAGTTGATATTCCAAACGGTTTTTACATCAGTAAATATGAAGTTACTTTTGACCAGTACGACAAATTTGCAAGAGCTACTAGCCGAGAGCTCCCTCCTGATAATGGCTGGGGGCGAGGAAAGCGACCAGTTATAAATGTTAGCTGGTACGACGCAAAAGCCTATACCGCGTGGATTTCTAGCGAAACAAATGCAGAGTACCGCTTGCCTACAGAAATTGAGTGGGAATACTCCGCCAGAGCAGATTCAAATACTGCTTTTTGGTATGGCGACAATGTTAAGCAAGGTTATAGCGTTTGTGATAGCTGTGGAAGTCAATGGGATGGCATATCTTCAGCGCCAGTTGGCAGTCAAGCAAGTAATCCGCTAGGCTTATTTGATATGCACGGTAATGTCGCAGAATGGGTAGAAGACTGCTATCACGATACTTATGATGGAGCGCCAACTAATAACCAAGTTTGGTTGGCAAATCAGTGCGACAACAGAGTACTTCGAGGTGGATCTTGGTTTGATATCCCAAGAGTTGGTCGTAGCTCTACTCGTTACAGGGCTCAACCTGATTTAAAAGCCAGTAATTGGGGTTTTAGGGTAGTGAGGATTATTCAGCAATCTGATGACTTACCTAAATCAGAATAATTCCGCTAAATGTCACCTATTCGAAATTGTTATGGCGCATAGTAAGTCTTGAGCACTTTTTTTCTATAAAATAAGCGCATCAAAAAATGATAAGAGTGTCGATTGACTTGATTTTGCTTTAAATCAAGCCAATGTTTTTAACGTTACGATCAGTAAAGTCGAAAATGAAAACTAAGGGGAATCAATATGCTAGAAACATATTGTAGACAGGTCGGAAGACTTGTACTTGGGTTAATTCCTGCATCTACCCCTTGATGCAAAAACGATCTGTATAGAAACCGCTAGTCAAGGGAATGAAGAAATAAGGTTAAATGCACTATTTTCTTTAGAGCAAATATAGTTAACCTAAATTCCATTATTAGCACATAACATTATCGTAAATTATTATTCAGAGGTGCAAATGAGCTTATATTTAGAGTACTTACAAGAAATAGAGAATCGTAAAAGCCAAGGATTGCATCCTAAACCAATTGATGGCGGCGATTTATTATCTGAAATCATCGCTCAAATCAAAGATTCTGAGCATGAACACCGTAAAGAATCTCTAGACTTTTTCATCTACAATACTTTGCCTGGCACAACAAGCGCTGCGATAGTTAAAGCAGAATTTTTGAAAGAAATCATCCTAGGCGAAAGCAGTGTAAAAGAAATTTCACCTGAGTTTGCTCTAGAATTACTTTCTCACATGAAAGGCGGCCCATCAGTTGAAGTGTTGATTGACCTTGCATTGTCTGATGATACAGCTATTGCGGCTCCTGCTGCTGAAGTGTTAAAAACTCAAGTATTCTTATATGAAGCGGATATGGAACGCCTAGAATCAGCTTATAAAGCAGGCAACTCCATTGCTAAAGACATTCTAGAGAGCTATGCCAAAGCAGAGTTCTTCACTAAACTGCCTGACATCAGCGAAAAAATTGAAGTTGTAACTTACATTGCAGCTGAAGGCGATATCTCAACAGATTTACTATCTCCAGGTAACCAAGCTCATTCTCGTTCAGACCGTGAACTGCATGGTAAGTGCATGATCACACCTGAAGCTCAGCAAGAAATCAAAGAATTACAAATCAAACACCCAACGGCGAAAGTTATGCTTATCGCTGAGAAAGGCACAATGGGTGTTGGTTCTTCACGTATGTCTGGTGTAAATAACGTCGCACTTTGGGCTGGTCAACAAGCAAGCCCATACATTCCATTCGTTAACTTTGCTCCAGTTGTTGCTGGCACCAACGGTATCTCCCCTATTTTCATGACAACTGTGGGTGTTACTGGCGGTATTGGTCTAGACCTGAAAAACTGGGTTAAGAAAGTAGATGCCAATGGCAAACCAGTTCTTGATGCCAATGGTGACACGATTCTTGAACAAGCCTACTCAGTAGAAACAGGCACAGTTCTAACAATCAATACTAAAGAAAAGAAACTTTACAACGGTGATAAAGAGTTGGTTGATGTTTCTTCCGCTTTCACTCCTCAACAAGTTGAGTTTATGAAAGCAGGCAGCTCCTACGCTGTTGTTTTTGGTAAAAAATTACAAACATTTGCAGCAGAAACTTTAGGCATCCCAACACCAACTGTTTACGCTCCAGCACAAGAAATTTCAAACGATGATCAAGGCCTAACGGCTGTTGAGAAAATTTTCAACAAAAACGCAGTAGGTGTTAAATCTAAAAAAGCACTTCACGCTGGCTCTGATGTTCGCGTAAAAGTAAACATTGTTGGGTCACAAGATACTACTGGCTTAATGACAGCTCAAGAATTGGAGTCTATGGCTGCCACTGTTATTTCTCCAAGCGTTGATGGTGCTTATCAATCTGGCTGTCACACTGCGTCCGTTTGGGACTCTAAAGCCCAAGCTAACATTCCAAAACTTATGTCTTTCATGAACAAGTTTGGATTGATAACTGGCCGTGACCCTAAAGGCGTTTATCCTCCAATGACAGACGTTATTCATAAAGTATTGAATGACATTACTGTTGATGACACAGCAATTATCATTGGTGGTGACTCTCATACTCGTATGTCTAAAGGCGTTGCTTTTGGTGCCGATTCAGGAACAGTTGCATTAGCTCTTGCTACAGGTGAAGCAACTATGCCAATCCCTGAGTCTGTAAAAGTAACCTTTAAAGGTGAAATGAAGAGCTACATGGATTTCCGTGACGTTGTACACGCTACCCAAGCTCAGATGCTTAAACAGTTTGGCGGCGAAAACGTATTCCAAGGTCGTGTAATCGAAGTGCACATCGGCACACTTATGGCTGACCAAGCTTTTACCTTCACTGACTGGACTGCTGAGATGAAAGCTAAAGCTTCCATCTGTATTTCTCAAGATAAGACTCTTATCCAGTCCCTTGAATTAGCTAAAAAACGCATCCAGATCATGATAGACAAAGGCATGGAGAATGAAGCACAAACTCTACATGGCCTTATCAAGCTTGCAGACAAGCGTATTGCTGGTATCACTTCAGGTGAACAACCTGCACTAGTTCCAGACAACAATGCTCATTACTATGCTGATGTCGTTGTTGACCTTGACGAAATCGTTGAACCAATGATTGCCGACCCAGATGTCAACAATGATGACGTGTCTAAACGTTACACTCACGATGTGATTCGCCAAGTTTCTTTCTATAAAGACAAGCCTGTTGATCTAGGTTTTGTTGGCTCTTGCATGGTTCACAAAGGCGATATGCAAATCATCGCCCAAATGTTGCGTAACCTTGAAAAACAAAACGGTAGCGTATCATTCAAAGTTCCATTAGTTGTTGCGCCACCAACGTATAACATCGTTGATGAGTTAAAAGCTGAGGGTGATTGGGATATTCTGAAAAAATATGCTGGCTTCGAATTTGATGATGCTAAGCCAAAAGGCGAAGCACGCACTAAATACGAAAACATCATGTACTTAGAACGCCCTGGTTGTAACCTATGCATGGGTAACCAAGAAAAAGCAGAGCCAGGTGATACGGTTATTGCCACCTCTACTCGATTATTCCAAGGCCGTGTTGTAGCAGACTCTAAAGAGAAGAAAGGTGAGTCTTTGCTTGGTTCTACTCCAGTAGTCGTGCTTTCTACAATATTGGGACGTTTCCCAACATTGGAAGAATACAAAGCAGCTGTGGATGGCATTACTCTAACGGACTTCGCTCCACCACTAGATGCAATGACAATGGCTCCAGTAGAGTTTATTCCTGTAAACAACATCTAAACTCTACTGTAAGATCATATTGTTAATATAATGCAATGCCAGTGTTAACCTTCAAAAAGCCTTACAGGCAATATGTGGAGGTTGCACTGGCATTTTTTATTGGCCTTAAACGATAAAGCCCGTAACTGAACTGACCCCATAAAGTTGGACTCTAT